>CAZESD010000003.1:0-51329 GCA_964514945.1 Hadarchaeota archaeon (SeqCode) | reverse complement strand
GTCCCATTTAAATCAGTAGAATTTAGCCAATTTACTATTTGAGGTATTGCCCAACACTAACCGACGAGCTCGAGCGCTTCCAACACGTGCCCGCGTGCGCCCTTTTCTGCGAACGGACCGTGTCCGGGGTAAAGCCGCTCCACCTCAAGTTTTGCAAGCCTTCGTAGCGAATTAGTTAATGCTTTCCCGTCGCTGGTCGGCAGGTCCGTGCGCCCAACGCCGCCGCAGAAAAGCGTGTCACCGGAAAACAAAATTTTTCGCTCGGGCTCGTAAAGGCTTATGCTGCCTTGGGTGTGACCGGGTGTGTAGAGAACTTTAAGTGTTAATTCCCCTAGTTTGACCCAATCACCATCGTGAAGCTCGCGCGCTACCTCAATAGGCTCGAGCCTCTTGCCAAACCCTCCCACAAGCGTGATGACACGATTGCCTTTTCGGAGTAACTCTGCCTCAAGCTCGTGGATTGCCACCTTACAGCCTGAGGCCTCGATGAAATCGCGGTCGCCTCCCACGTGGTCGTAGTGGCAGTGGGTGTTGATGATGAGCTTGACATCATTTGCTGTTAGATTGAACTTACTCAAATTTCGTTTGACCGTTTCGAAGTTCATTCCTGTTCCGGCGTCGATGAGCGTGATGACCTCGTCGATTATTAGATAGATGTTGGAGTCGAAGCCCAAGCCGCCGATTTGGTGGACCTGCATGGACGAGCCTTGGATGGCCCTTTTAATAAGCCTTATAGGGTGTGCAAAATTCCTTTTTTCCAACCTTGCTTTCACACTTGTAATTTCACGACAACTATCATCAGGCATTTTAGGAAAATTAAGGTTCAAGATTTTGTAGCCCCACTTCCTTGGCGATACTTAGGGCATTCTCGTACTCTTCTGAGGTTATGCGCCTATTTATCTCAGGATATTTATCCGCTAGATAGGTAGGCCGATACTGGTTCATTACGTTCGTCCTGACCATCGGCCCCAAATTTTTCACTATCCATTTTAGGATTGGTTCGGTACAGCATGAGATGTGACCGGGCATGACAAGATGCCGTATGATTAACTCCGCATCCGCAAATGCAAGCCTATGATTCCGTGAGACCATTTCAAGATATTTAGGTACTTTCGAATATCTAAGCGCGCAGTTGTTATCATACCATTTAAAGTCGCTTAAGTAAACATCCTGCGTGCCAAACAGCAATTTTGCGGCTTCCAAGCTGTAATACATATTAGAATTCCAAACTGATACTATGCTTGTTTTACACTCGTTTAAAGCCGCCAAGATGGTGTGGAGGTTAGGATCAGGATTACCGCCGACCCAATTTACGTTTCGTGCGCCATTCCTTCGAGCGCCTTCAGCAAGCTTGGCCAACGTTTGTGGCGAAACTTCCACACCGGAGTCTGGATATTGAGAGATATCCCAATTTTGGCAAAACTGACAATGAAAAGTGCAACCGTTGAAGAAAATGGTATAGGAAGGCACCAAGACGCTCTCCTCACCATGATGCATGAACTCCGATGCTATCCTCGATCGTTCGCTCACTCCGCAAAAGCCTCGTTCACCAGCCGTTCGATCAATCCCGCACCTGCGTTCACAGAAGTGACACGAACGCAGAATCCGCTTGGCAAGCTCCACTTTCAAATCGAGCAACGAGAGGCCGGGTTGCTTTAAATTTTCGAGTTTCGTTTTGCCCTTGTCAATATCCGTGAGCAGCTTTCGAAACTCCTTCACCCCCCGCTCGTGGGCGCGCCATAGCTCCTCATCACTTACCGAAAAGTCGACCTTCGCTGGCACGCGCTTGCACACTAAAAAGCGTGCCGGGAGCTTGCCTTCCATGACCGCAAAGTAGCGTGAAAGCGACTTCCGTGCCTTCCGGTCGCGGAGCACCGCCACCGCGTCAGGTCTGAAGACCCGCCACATAGAAGCACCAATCACATATTTTAAATCGTCACGCTAAAGAGTTGCGCAAGGGATAGCTTGATAATCATCGCTGGATCTGCATCACCTAAGCTTGCGGCAAGAGTTGCAAAACAGCTAAAGTGCCCGCTTTTAAACCCCGAGATAAAACGCTTCCCCGATGGCGAACTCTACGTGCGTTTCGACACCAAACTCGAGGGGAAACACGTAGTCATTGTTCAGTCAACCCACCATCCACAGAACGACAACCTCATCGAGCTCTTTCTGCTGATCGATGCCGCTAAGGATTTAGGGGCCCGACACGTTACAGCCGCCGTTCCTTATCTCACATACGCCCGGCAGGACAAGCGATTCAAGCCAAGAGAAGCTACAAGCGTCCACACCATCTGTAAGCTCATCGAGCACGCGGGGGCGGACGACTTCCTCACCGTAGACATGCATAATTACGGAGTCATACAGAATTTTTCGATCCCAACCTACAACCTCACTGCGACGCCCTTGCTAGGACAATACCTTGACAAACTCAAACTTCAAGACCCCGTCATCCTAGGGATCGACCAAGGATTACTTGAGCGCGTTCGAAGGGTGGCTGCCGAGCTGAATGCCGACTATGATTACTTAGGGAAGTGGAGAGTGACCCCGAAGAAGATCGCTATCCAACCAAAACACCTCGAGGTCGCAGAGCGGGATGTGGTTTTGGTAGATGACATTATTAGCACGGGCGGCACCATCATCGAGGCAACACGAATCCTTCGACGCCAGCGCGCGCGCAAAATCTATGCGGCTTGTACCCATCCAGTGCTCGCTGAAGATGCCCTCCAAAAGATTCTGAAGGTAGGCGTACGAGCAGTCATTGCCACCGACACCATCGAGCACCGGACAAGTGTGGTCTCAGTTGCCCCCCTTATCGCAGGGGCTATCCATCAAGGGTTTTAACATGCAAAGACTGATGTTCGTGCTCTCAGGCGAGCATCCAACATTGCCAACGGCTGAAGCAGTAGCCGCAATCAAGGCCGAGCACCGCGCCTACCGGGTGCTTGAACAGCCCAACCAAGTGCTCGTCGCTGAAACAAAGGCTAGCCCGGAGGTGCTCGCCTCGCGTCTAGCGATGTGCCGCGAGATATGCGTACACCTCTGCACTGCCCGCGCTCGTGAGAGGGACATCCTCGAGTCCGTGGGAAGCTCCGATATCGTGGATCTCATCCCCCATGGAAAAAGCTTCGCGGTGCATCTGAAGCGCGTGAAGCGGAGTTCCCCCGGAATCGATACGCTGAAACTCGCTAAGACTATTGCCAACACCATCGCGGAAGAGATCGAGTTTAAGGTCGATTTAGCCCACCCCGATATCGAGCTCTTGGGGGTATTGACTGGAGAGCGGTGCGCGCTTGGGATAACAGCCGCGAGGGTGGACCGACGCCAGTTCGCGCGACGCAGGCCAACGCTCAGACCTGCATTCCACCCTGGTACCCTTATGCCCACGTTCGCTCGCTGCATGACCAATCTCGCCCGGGCCCCTCGAGGTGGCATGCTATTAGATCCATTTTGCGGTGTGGGCGGCATCCTGCTCGAGGCTGGGCTAATCGGGGCGAAACTCGTTGGCATAGACATCGATCGCGAGATGATTGAGGGGGCGCGAAAGAACTTGGAGGCGAGCGGCGTGGTCGACTTCCAGCTCATGGTCGGAGACGCCCGCAAGCTACCGGCGCTCGAGGTCGATTCCGTCGCAACTGATCCCCCATTCGGTCGCCAAGCCTCTACGGCTGGGGCCCAACTGAAGGAGCTCTATGAACAAGCGTTACCTTCAATCGCAGGGGTGCTCCGGCGCAAGGGATATGCGTGTATCGCCTCGCCCGCGGAGCTTGAACTTGAAGAGTTGGCTGTAAACGCTGGACTTCGGACGATTGAAAAGCACGAACAGCGGGTGCACCGGAGTTTGACGAGGCGAATTTACGTATTCAGGAGGAAGTAGGGTGAAACTCATCTTCCTCGGGACCAGCGGAAGCATCCCAACCTCCCAGCGAGGATTGCCCGCGATAGCCCTGCGGCACGAACGCGAACTCCTGCTCTTCGACTGCGCGGAGGGGACGCAACGCCAGATGATCAGAGCAAAGCTCAGTCCCCAAAAGATCGATGCAATCTTCATAACCCATTTGCACGGCGACCACTTCCTTGGACTCGCCGGGCTCGTGCAGACGATGTCGTTGATGGACCGGGAGCGAAAGCTCGAAGTTTACTGCCCCCGTGACGAAGGTGAACGTATTAAAAAATACCTCCAAATTCCCCACTACACCCTCACCTTCGAGGTAGCAGTACACGAGCTGGAGCCGGAGGAGGAAGTCAAGCGCCGGGAGTACCGCATCCTGACTTCTAATGCCGAGCACTCGGTGCCATCACTCGCCTACGCTTTGGTTGAGGACCAGCGCCCGGGCAAGTTTTATCCTGAAAAAGCAGTTGCGTTAGGCGTGAAGCCAAGCCCCAATTTCTCCCGTCTGAAGTCGGGCAAAAGCATCAAGCTGCGCGACGGAAGCGTTGTCAAACCGGAGCAGGTAATGGGTTCTCCTCGAACCGGACGAAAGATCGTTTATGTTGGTGACACCCGCCCATGTGAGAGTATTGTCGAACTCGCGCGCAATGCTGACGTGCTCATCCACGACTGCACGCTCGCCGACGAACTTGCGGACAAAGCAGCGGAAAGCGCCCACTCGACCCCAAGCGGGGCTGCGGAGGTTGCCAAGCGGGCGAACGTGAAACAACTCGTGCTCCTACACGTGAGTCCGCGCTACAAAGATGATTCAATCCTCCTTAAACAAGCACAACGAATTTTTCCTAACACAATCGTGGCACGCGACCTGATGGAGCTCGATGTGAAATTTCAAGAATAGAGGGCTCGGGTGGAAGTTTAGCTCATCTGAAGTCGCATAATTCTCTTCTCGTCATCGCCCAATTTTAATCGAATTTCAGGTATTTGAATTTTCGCTTGGGTTAAGCAAGGTTACGAGTTCAAAGCATCTTCCAAAAACTTTGCGGGTAAGGTAGCAAAAGGGGAGAAAAATTTGGTTGTTAGAATTATTTTCCCTTTTTTGTTTTTCGAACTTCTTCCATTCTCTCCAGATATCGTTTGGTATCTTCGCTCGCCCATTCCGAGACATCAATTTTTGCTATACTTCCATCTGATTTTTTTATTACAACTTCTTTAATGCCAGCGTTGATTATCACCCGCTTGCATCTATTACACGGTTTAGCTTCAGTTAGCGAACCATTCGCATTTTGCCCTAAGACGTAAAGAATTCCGCCTAGAACGTTTGCTCCATGCCTCGCTGCATTCACGATTGCGTTCTCTTCGGCGTGAACCCCCGGACATTCATCATAGCTCGAGTAGTGGGGCAAATCTAGCTCATCTTTAATACAACCAACCTCTGAGCAGTTGATTACTCCTCGGGCTGGGCCGTTATATCCAGAGCTTACCACAGCATCCTCACGGACTACGATGGCCCCAAACTTTCTCCTCAAACATGGAGATCTGAGACACACGGCTTTCGCAATCTCCAAATAATATTCAGCTTTTGTTGGTCTCAAAATCTCACCCACCATCCATTATACTCTTCTTATGATTTGTCCAGTGCTATTCATAACTCTTTGCCCGATTTCAAAAACTTTTTTTCTGTTTGGAAGTACCTCCTTAACTTTTCTTCTTGTATGCGCCTGCCTTCTAATTCATAACGTTCCTGTACCGCAGCGCTATTTATTTCTTTCATGATAAAGGATATAGGAAAGACAATTCATAAATATTCGAGGTAAAAAAAATATTTAGATTAAATTAGGAAAGGTGACAAAAGAAAATGACGAAACTTAACCCGTTTGAGGTCGTGCAAAAACAGTTGGACAAGTGCGCAAAGATTCTAAAGTTAGATTCTAATGTACATGAAATCCTTCGAGTCCCGATGCGTGAACTCCACGTATCCTTGCCGATCCGCATGGATGACGGCTCTATCAAAGTATTCCAAGGGTTCAGGGTTCAATACAATGATGCGAGAGGCCCAACAAAAGGAGGAATTCGATTCCATCCCGATGAAACAATCGATACAGTGCGGGCACTTGCAGCTTGGATGACATGGAAATGTGCTCTTCTTGATTTGCCTCTTGGAGGAGCAAAAGGTGGGGTCATCTGCAACCCCAAACAGATGTCCCGAGGTGAGTTGGAACGTTTGAGCCGGGCATACATTAATCAGGTGTGGCAATTTATTGGTCCAGACAAAGATATTCCCGCACCCGATGTCTACACCAACCCTCAGGTAATGGCTTGGATGATGGACGAATACTCAAAAATTGCTGGAAAGAATAGATTTGGTGTCGTCACAGGTAAACCGCTCGGCATAGGTGGTTCTGCCGGACGCGGTGATGCAACAGCCCGGGGTGGCCTACACACAATTCGTGAAGCGGCAAAAGTTTGCGGGATAGACCTCAAGAAAGCTACCATTGCCGTGCAAGGCTACGGTAATGCTGGGTATCATGCTGCACATCTTACAAAAAATCTTTTCGGATCTAAGATAGTTGCTGTCAGCGATAGCAAGGGCGGTATATTCAGCAAGGGCGGTCTTGACCCTGATGCAGTTCGTGAGCACAAGGCTAAGACAAGTTCAGTAATTAATTTCCCAAATACTAAACCTATTTCTAATGAAAAACTCCTAGAACTCGAAGTGGATATACTCATCCCCGCTGCTTTAGAAAATGTTATTACTGGAAAGAATGCGCCAAACATTAAAGCCAAAATCGTCGCTGAGTTAGCAAATGGTCCAACTACACCGGAAGCTGATGATATTTTATATAAAAACGGTGCCCATGTGATACCCGATTTCTTGTGCAATGCTGGTGGAGTAACGGTTTCCTACTTTGAGATGGTGCAGAATTTCTACATGTATTATTGGAGCGAAAAGGAAATTCACGAACGTTTAAAGAATAAAATGACGGCCGCATATTCTTCGGTACTGAACGCTTCTAAGGAATATGGTGTAAACATGCGACAGGCTGCTTACGTAGTTGCTGTTAAGAGGGTCGCTGAAGCAATGAAAATTCGTGGCTGGATTTAGTTCATCTTTAATAATGAATTAAGCCGACCACATCAGCACACTGGAACCTTAATTTTTACGCACGGCATTAATTATTCTTTAATCCTTATTTCATGCGCCTTAATAAAATACGGAGAGAATGTTGGCGAAATTATTATTTTTTACTTTTCCTCAATCTGCCGCCCGAAGAAAGATAGCGGTCTATAGCTCTAGCAGCTTTTTTTCCATCCCCTATCGCTGAAATCACCGTCGCCGACCCTCGAGTGATATCCCCTCCTGCAAATATTCCTTCTCTACTCGTTGCACGCGTTTTTTCATCTACTATAAAATATCCACGTTTGTTTGTTTGCACGCTAGTTGCACTTCTCGACACGATGGGATTCGCTGTCGTCCCAATCGCGCAGATAACCATGTCCACTTGCATAACGAAATTCGATCCCTCGATGGGGAGCGGCTTTCTTCGCCCAGATTTGTCTGGTTCTCCCAGTCGCATCTTAATACATTCCATTCCGGTAACGTTGCCCTTTTCATCACCCAGAATTCTCACGGGCAGAGTAAGAAAATCGAACATTATGCCCTCTTCCTCAGCGTGCGCAATTTCTTCTGCCCTAGCTGGCGCCTCTTCTTTGGTCCTTCTGTAAACCACATGCACATCCTTCGCACCCAGCCTCAAAGCGGTCCTCGCGGCATCCATAGCCACATTCCCGCCCCCTATGACAACCACTTTTTTACCCGCCTTGATGGGTGTGTCAAATTCGGGAAATTTGTAAGCCTTCATGAGATTAGAACGTGTCAGGAATTCGTTGGCAGAATATACATCGTTTAAATTTTCCCCAGGGATGTGCATAAACTGGGGTGCGCCAGCGCCGTTCGCGAGAAATATTGCGTCAAACTCCCCAGCTAGTTCATCAACGCTTTTTGTAAGCCCCACCACGAAATCTGTTACAACTTTCACACTAAGCTCCTTAATTTTGTCTACTTCATATCCCACGATTTTTTTAGGCAATCTGAACTCAGGAATGCCATAAGTTAAAACACCTCCCGTTTTATGAAGCGCCTCGAATATCGTTACATCATAACCCATCTTCGCTAGGTCTGCTGCACAAGTCAACCCGGCTGGCCCAGAACCCACGACCGCAACCAGTTTACCTTTCTTTTTACTATCCGGCAATTTCTCCTTTGTATCATGTTTTCTCGCCCAATCGGAGACAAACCGTTCCAGCCTCCCTATGGAAATCGGCTTGCCCATTTTATTATAAACACATGCGCGCTGGCACTGCTCCTCCTGCGGACAAACCCTTCCACACATGGTGGGGAGGCTATTTGTTTTTAATATCTCAAGATATGCGCTAGCGAAATCTTCCTCAACTATTTTAAGGATGAACTGTGGGATATGAATCTCAGCCGGACAGCCCTCTACACATGGCGGAGGGTTACATTGCAAACACCTCTGCGCCTCGTAGATGGCGTCTTCGGTAGTGTATCCTAGCGGCACTTCGTCAAAATTGCAGACCCTTTTTTTAGGATCTTGCTCGGGCATCGGGCGTTGAGACCTTTTCATTCGCTCAGGAGTGGGTATCATCTCAGCCATTTTCTTCCCCACATGCTTTTCTGTAAGCTTCGAAGGAGTGTTTTTCCATCTCCTCATATCGCGCTAGTCGGTTCATGAACTCCGGCCAGTCAACCAAATGTCCATTGAACTCTGGACCATCCACACAGACAAACTTCGTCTCACCATTCACGGTAACCCTGCATGATCCGCACATGCCCGTTCCGTCCACCATGATGGCGTTCAAGCTGACAATCGTTTCCACCCCATGCGGCTTAGTAACCTCAGATGCGGCCTTCATCATTGGAGCAGGACCAATGGCCCACACTTTTTTCACGTCCTTCTCCTTTTGCAAAACTTCATCTAAAATCTCCGTTACGAAACCCTTCCTAGCGTAACTTCCGTCATCGGTAGTAACCAAAAGCTCAGTGGAGGCTTTTCTTATCTCATCTTCCATGATAATCAAATCTCTTGTTTTTGCGCCGATAATCGAGATGACTCGGTTGCCAGCTTTTTTTAGTTCCCGTGTTATGGGATATACTGAAGCGATACCCGTTCCTCCCCCCACGGTTACCACGGTACCATAGTTGTCGATTTCGGATGGATTGCCTAGAGGCCCAACAAGCGAAAAAATTTGATCTCCCTCATTCATTTGAGAGAGCTGAGCTGTAGTCTTACCTACCACTTGGAATACAATGCGTATCAACCCATTTTCTCGATTGTAGTCGGCAACGGTCACTGGAATTCGTTCTCCTCTTTCATCGGCCAACAAAATTATAAACTGTCCCGGCTTGACCCTCTTTGCGATCAGTGGGGCAGCAACTTCTAATGAAATGATATTCGGGGCAATTTCCCTTTTAGTGATTATCTTGTACACACCCGATCCTCCCCACTAGATACATTTACAATCAAACTTTAAGTTTTTAATATGTTACAAGTATTGCTCTGGCTGCTCCCAATCATCGATGTCTTCGCGCTCAAGCAAATCGTGACGTATTACCGCTCACTTGGAGTTCGCGTTCCGATAAGCCACGCGAAGCTTGGAACGGTCGAACGGTGGGTTGGATACCTGCCAGCTGGCTTCATCATCTGCTGGTTCTCGGACTTCTTGACGGCTCTACTTTTGATCCTATTCGTACTCGCGGTTATAGGACCCATCGAGCTTTACCTGATGCATCGTGGGGTCAGACCTTGGAGGTTTTTAAAACGAAAGCCCTCCAAACTCGTAACGAAAATTTTTCTGCTCGAGGGCTATAATGCCATCGGATACTACTTGCTGGGGGTCCTGCTTGCGCTGCTGGTCAATATCTAATCTCGCGGATGGGCTTTTCCTCCCGCGTTCGAGGGGCGAGGTAATCAATCAAACGTTCGATGTCCGGGGCCTCCAGCGTCACGACGATGGGGCCGAGCGGGGACTCGCCTCCAGTAAAGCTCACTTTCCCGACGAAAGCCACCTGCTTATTTAACATGAATTGTACCACACTGCCTCGCCTGCCTCGGAGCATCATCGAGCGGGCTGAGTCACGGATGGCTTGTTCTCTCAAAAGCTGATGCAATCGATCAAGCGATTCCGCGCGGATGGACTCCCCAACTAGTGAATTTTCATTTTGGCTGAGTTCAAGGGTGGGGAATATTTTCTTTACCGCTGCTTCAACCTTCTCCTTGTCTTCAGTCGGCTTTACCTCCACCTCGACTTGCAACCTCAAGCCTTGCCACCAACCAAGTTCTCAAAAAGTTTGACCGCACGATTATGAAGTTCATCGAGTGTTCCCTCGTTCACGATGATGAAATCTGCGAGCGCGAACGCCTCACCCAAACCCCAGCTGAGCTCACGGCGGTCCTTCTCTCGAAATGATTTTAACTCCATCACATCGTCGACTCTCCTTCGGGAGGCGACGCGGGAATAGCGGGTGTGTTCGCTCGCCCAAACCGCAAGTAAATGAAAACTGTCGCCGAAGGAGCGGCGGAACTCGTCAACCTCAGCTATGCCACGAATTCCATCAACGACGACTGCCTGCTTTCCCTTGCCCCGGAACTCAATCAGCGGGACACATCGCTTGGCAATCGCGCCCAAGCCCTCGCGCTTCCTGAACTCGTTCGCGACTGCCGCGACGGTCGATTCGTTAATCTCTTGACCCCGGCGCTTGACCTCCTCCCAGACAATATCGCCCATCCGAACGCTCGTGACATCAAATTCAGCAAGCGCCTTGGCCACTTCAGTCTTCCCCGAACCGTGAAGGCCGACGATACCGATTACCTCAAGAGCCATTACAATCCTACCACGATTAACGTCGTAGTGTTGGTGACGCCTGGGGTGCTCCGAATTTCGCCAAAAATAATTTTGGTCAACTTCTCGAGCGAGTCGACCTCAATCCGAGCAACGATGTCATAGGGGCCCGCAACGGTCTCCGCCTTTTTGATGCCCTCGATAGATTTGATCCTCCGGAAAACCTCTGGCGTCTTTCCCGGTTCAGCAGAGATTAAACTATACGCGTTCACCATTCGCCTACCTCCACATTAACTTCTAGCAGCTCACTTTAAAATCTCTCGCCTTTCACATAACTTTTTATTTCAAGGAATGGGGACACTGCTACTTACTACTGTGGTTTCCTCGTGAGCAAAACAAATCTTTGATATTCCTGTGAGTAATTTTTAATCCAAAAAATATAAATATCAGTATTTATCACTGGTTCCTGAAATCGGGGGTGTTAGACTGGCCAAACCCAAGGTAAACAAGTCGATAGCCGAAATAAACGACCGTATTAAGCGTGGCGACGCGGTGGTTGTGACAGCTGAGCAGATGGTAGAAATCGTGAGGGAAAGGGGCGAAGTCGAGGCTGCCAAAGAAGTGGACATCGTCACCACGGGGACTTTCGGGGCGATGTGCAGCTCGGGGGCTTGGTTGAACTTCGGGCATGCTGACCCGCCAATCAAAATGCAACGTGTCTGGCTCAACGATGTCGAAGCTTACGCCGGCGTTGCGGCCGTCGATGCTTACATAGGCGCCACCCAGCTCAGCGAGACCCACGGCTTTGAGTACGGCGGCGGGCATGTCATCGAAGATTTGGTTCGAGGTAAGGAAATCAAGGTCAAGGCAATCGCGTACGGCACCGATTGCTATCCACGCAAGGAGCTCGAGATCACTATAACCAAGGACGACATAAATCAGGCCGTCCTCTGCAACCCACGTAACGCCTACCAGCGCTACGTCGCGGCCACGAACTCGCGTGATGAAACGATCTACACCTACATGGGTACCTTGCTGCCGAACTATGGCAACGTGGCCTACTCGGGCTCGGGCGCTTTGAGCCCGCTGCACAACGACCCCAATTATGAAACAATCGGCGCCGGGACGCGTATCTTCTTAGGAGGCACCCAAGGGTACATCTTCTGGGAAGGCACCCAACATGCGCCGACCAAAGCAATGGGGACCATCATGACCATTGGGAACCTCAAGGAAATGGACGCGCGGTACATCAGGGGGGGGACAATCGAAGGATACGGAACCTCGCTGTACATCGGATTGGGTATCCCTATCCCAATCATCAACGAACGTGTTGCCAAGACGACTGGCATCAGCGATGATGAGATAAGGATTGATCTCACCGACTATGGAGTGCCAAGAAGAGAGCGTCCGATCCTAAAGGAAGTCACATACGCCGAGCTAAAATCAGGGAAAGTTGAAGTTGAGGGGGAGGAAGTACCGGTTAGTCCCCTGAGCAGCCTGAAGCAGGCACGAGAAATCGCCGGCGTCCTAAAGAAGTGGATTGAAGAAAAGCGATTCTTCCTTTCCCAACCCGTGGAGGGGCTGCCCACCGATCAAGTGTTCAAGCCGATGAAACAGATCACAGGCGTCCCGTTTGTCAGAGACGTGATGACGCGAGAGGTGGTGACCGCCAAGCCAAGCGACTCGATAGCCAGCGCAGCAAAGATATTCGCGGAGCGCAACTTTGATCACCTCCCAATCGTAGATGCCAAAAGGAGACTCGTGGGAATCGCGACCTCATGGGACATCGCCGTGGCAGTCGGGACTGGTAAGAAGAAATTGTCAGAGGTTTTGACTTCCAAGGTCATCACGGCAACGGAGGACGAGCCAGTCGATGCAGTAGCGAGGAAACTTGAAAAACACAAAATCTCTGGAGTTCCCGTGATAAACGCCCGTGGCGAGCTCAGAGGAATCCTGACGAATCAGAATCTATCTAAGTTGTTGGGGGGACGAGGAAGATGACTCGAAAGGTGCTATTGAGGTACTCCACCCAAAAAGCCACGGAGCCCATCTTAGCATCAGTGATCAAAGAAACTGAGGCCCTGCCCAATATTCTGTACGCTGAAGTCAGCACAAAAGGTGGAGAGATACTGCTTTCAATCGATGCTCCCGACAAAGAGGTTGATAAAACAATCGCACTGTTCAAGCAAAAAGGCATCGAGACCCAGGAGATTAAGCGCGCTATCGAGCTCGACCGCGATTCATGCTTTGATTGCGGGGCATGTCTCTCACTCTGTCCGACCGGCGCGTTGTACATGACTGACGACAAATCGGTCGAGCTCGACGAGAACAAGTGTATTTACTGCGAGCTCTGCTTACCATCATGCCCAGTACGAGCACTCAAGCTATCGAAGTTCTAGGTGATTCAGATGTACTCGCAAACTTGGTCCTCCAAGGAAACCAACCTCCATATTAAGTGCGACGATGAGCGGGCGATAAATGCCGCGATCAGCGCTAGCTTGCAAGCTAGGCGTGATATTGAGAAATTCATCACCATCCAATCGGAGTTCAGGTGGTCCATCGAGCCTCTGAGAATCAAAGGGGAGCATCTGGAGGTCATAGAACTCATGTTGAAGGCAGCTGAAATAGCCGACGTCGGCCCATTCGCAGCGGTGGCTGGGGCAATCTCGCAAGTCGCAGCTGAGGCGGCAAGCGAAACCGGCGCCCAAAATGTGCTGGTCGAAAACGGTGGTGACATAGCGATAATTGGTGATAGAGAGTTCCGGGTCGGAATTCACGCTGGCGAAGCGAAGAGCTCTGGAAGAATAGGATTCCTCATCAAAAAAGAGGAGTTACCTATCGGGATATGCACGAGCTCGGGTACGGTTGGACACTCAATGAGCCTCGGGCAAGCGGATGCTGTCGTCGTGGCCGCCAATGAAGCATCCATCGCTGACGCTGCCGCGACTTCCATAGCGAATGCTGTGAAGGGAGCGAATGCCAAGTCATCGATCGAGCGAGGTTTGAACCGGGCCCGCGAGATTCCGGAAATTCGAGGGTGTCTGATCGCGATGGGAGACCACATCGGCACTTGTGGTAAGTTACCGAAGTTGATCCAAGTGTTTTCCGAAGCAAAGGAGATTTCGGTCATCTCAAAAAGATATCAAAGTTATGGGTTACAACTGGCACCCATTTTATTAGATGAACCCTAACGTGAAATAGGGAATTGATGATGGGCACCGTTTCGAGGAGCAAGCCGGGTAGGTGATGCTAGTATGTCCAAAATCCCAAAGGAAAAACTTGAAAAATACCTCAACCTACAGCGCGAGTTTAAAGAGGAGCACTACATCAACCTTAACCCCATCCAGCGGGGAGGGGTGCTGACTTCAGAGGCGCGGAAGGCCCTGCTCGAGTTCGGTGACGGTTACTCGACCTGCGACTGGTGCCCGCCGAAAGCAGCGAGGCTCGACGCGATCGAGCGCCCCCCCATAGCCCAATTCATGCGGGACTTGGCTGAATTTTTGAACATGGATGTAGCTCGAGTGGTTACGCGCTGCAGAGAGGCGAAGTTCATAACATTCACGACTTTGGGGGAACCCGGCGACTACGTGGTCGTCGACAGCCTTGCTCACTACTCAACTTACATAGCTGCTGAACTCGCTAGACTCAAGATCAAGGAGGTTCCCCACGGCGGCTACCCCGAGTTTAAGCTCGACTTGGATGCGTACGCTGACAAAATAGAGGAGGTCAAGCGAGAGACTGGGAAGCTCCCCGTGGTGGTGCTACTCACCCACGTCGATTACCTCTACGGCAACCTGAACAATGCCGCGGCCGTGGGAGAAATATGTAAAAAATATGGGGTGCCCTTCCTGCTGAACGCGGCTTACACGGCGGGGGTGATGCCAATCGATGGAAAAAAGCTGGGCGCGGATATCATCGTCTCGAGCGGGCACAAATCATGGGCGGCGAGCGCCCCAACCGGCATCTTGGCGCTCAAGGAAGAGCTGGTCGACAAGATGCTGGCGAGATCAAAAGTCGTGGGTGACTGGAGCGAGCGCAAATTCGGGCTCAAAGAGTATGCTTTGTTAGGTTGCACGGTAATGGGTGCGCCGCTCATCTCGCTGATGGCTTCATTCCCTCACGTGGTCGAACGGGTCGAACGCTGGCCCCAAGAGGTAGATCAAGCAAGATACCTCGTCGAGCAGCTGGAGCGGATTGAGGGGACCAAACAGCTGGGGGTCAAGCCTAAGCAGCACACCCTGATCCACATGGAGACGAAGGGATTTTACAAGGCGTCGCAGACTCACAAGCGCCGCGGGTTCTTCCTGTACGATGAGCTCAAGCGCAGGGGCATCGTTGGGATTCAGCCGGGACTGACAAAACATTTTAAACTCAACACTTATGGACTAACCACGGAAAAGGTGGAGCGCGTCGCGAAAGCGTTCCTAGAGATAGCTAGGGGGCAGAACCTAGCAATCGAATGAACTACACAACAACAATCTCGAACTCTTCAACCTCACCATCTTTCAGCATGTACACTTTTTGCTCGACGACCTCTCGCCGTGCTGAAAATCAACCAAGCCATCCTGGCCATGAACTCTCTGACATCATCACTTGAGATATTTCAACAAACGCTCCCGACCTAGCGCGCGTAACCTCCCTCCAACCAGCTTCTTCAGCTCATACATGCCTTCGCCTGTTTTCGCCGATATCGGAGTAATTACATCGAGCCATTGTCGCCACGGTGCTTGCAACCCCAGCTTTTCACAAATTTCATCTAACACTTCATCGCGCTCCTCAGGATAAATGAGATCAATCTTGTTCACGACAACGATTGGGTGGAATTCGAGTTCCTGTAAAAACTGAAACATCTCAATGTCTACGGGCACCTGGCCCCGCCGTTCCCACCGTTCTACGATCTCGCCGAAGGCGCGGGCATCGAGCACCTCGAGTGCAAACAGAATTCTTCGCCGATTTCGCTCCAAGTAGCGCACAATACTCGTCTTTATCTCTTCCTGCCTTTTGCGACTGACGCCCACCATAAAGCCGAAGCCCGGCATATCAACCAGCTCGAGCTCGCCGCATCGATAGTGGTAGGGCCTGCGCGTCACCCCGGGCCGCTTGCCCACCCGAACCCGCTTTCCTGTGAGCTGCTTGATTACGCTTGACTTGCCCACATTCGAGCGGCCGACTAACACGATCTCCATTTATCCCCCAATTACCATGCCACTAAACTATAGCAGCCATTTATATGAACGTGCATTCATATTTGGGCGTTCTTGGCCGATGTCAAAGAAATCTCCAAGAGACTCTGCTGAAGTGCTTATCCCTATTTTGCTCTGGTATTTTGGTCCCGCTTTTTAAATTTGAAGTAGGATAGGAAGCTCTATCAAAAATCCAATCAGCCCGACCGAGAGGGGAGCGGCGATGGCGAACTTTAAGATCCCATAAACCGCTGTGCCGTAGAGCGCCTGAAAAACCGATATCGACGTGCCTCCCGTCCAGTCCTTCCAAAGCCAGGTGAGTCACTCTGCCGCGCTGCTCTCAACTGCAGGCGGAAAAATCGCGACCTCGTCCTTATGCTTGAGCTTCGTGTGAATTCCGCGGATCTGCTGAATCCTTCGGCCGTTGAGCAGGATGTTGAACTTCTCCTGAAGCTCCCCCGTTGTCGGATCAAGGATCATTTCGACCACTCGGGGGTGACGTCGGCCGAGCTTCATGAGCAAGGTGTCGACGGTCTCGTCCTCCTCGATCGAAACTTTTATCGTGTTGGTGCCAGCCTTCTCGCGCAGGTCACCTTGCAACTTGACTACCACTTCCATCTATACAATCCTCGCTATTTCCACGCCCAAAGGCTCAACTGTAGCGATGGAGGGCGAACGCTAAAAGGTTTTCGGAGACGGAGCCCAATATATGTACGTTGCCCCCCTCGCATCGGCCCAAAATACCTCAAACCTTTTATGTCGACTTCGTAAACAACAAGTGGTGCGGAAATGAAAGTCGCACTCGCTTACAGTGGAGGACTGGACACTAGTGTCGCGGTCCGTTTACTCCAGGACAAGTACAAGGCCGATGTCATCACAGTTTCCGTTGATGTCGGTCAGGATCCCAAAGAGCTAAAGGAAATAGCAGTGAAGGCAAAGCAGCTAGGTGCCATCAAGCACGTTCACGTCGACGCGCGCAAAGAATTCGTCGAAGAGTACATCTTCCGCAGCATCAAGGCGAATGGGATGTATGAAGGCTATCCCCTCTCGACAGCACTCGCCCGTTATCCCATCGCAAGCAAAATCGTTGAAGTCGCGCGTAAAGAAAAGGCCGATGCCGTGGCGCACGGTTGCACGGGCAAAGGAAACGATCAGTTTCGCTTCGATACAACCATCGCGATCAAGGCTCCCGGACTCAAAATCATTGCACCAATTCGAGAGCTTAACCTTGACCGGAAGTGGGAGCTCAAGTATGCGCAGAAGCAGAACATCCCCCTCCCCAAAGTAGGTAAGTCCTACAGCATCGACGAAAACCTCTTAGGACGCTCCATTGAGGGAGGTGTGCTCGAAGACCCCGCACACGCTCCACCTGAAGAGATTTACGTGTGGACCCGCCCTCCCGAGAAAGCTCTCCCGAAACCGCGCATCGTTGAAATCGAGTTCAAGGAAGGTGTGCCGATTGCTATCGATGAAAAGCGCATGGACGGTCTCCAACTCATCACCAAACTAAACAAGATAGCTGGCGAGTACGGCGTCGGTAGGATCGAACTCATCGAAGATCGAATTCTCGGGCTGAAGGCGCGGGAGAACTATGAAGCACCGGCGGCGACTGTCCTAATCCAAGCCCATCGAGCGCTTGAGCAACTCGTGCTGACGAAACAGGAGCTGGCATTTAAGCAGGTGGTCGACCAAACCTGGGCGGACTTGGCGTACAGCGGGCTATGGTTCGACTCGCTACGCGAAGACTTGGATGCCTTTATCGATAACACGCAAAAAAGAGTTACGGGCAAGGTAAAGGTTAAACTCGACCGCGGCAGCTCGCGCGTGGTGGCCCGCAACTCGCCTTACTCCCTCTACAACAAAGAGCTTGTCTCATTTGAACGTTATGGCTTCGACCAGCGCGATGCAATAGGGGTAATCAAATTCCACGCACTTCAGAGCAAGATCCTACACAAGCGGAAAGGTGATTAGGGTGATTCGCCGGGGACGCTTTGAGCGAGCAATGGACCCCCTGGCTAGCGAGTACATCTCCTCGATGGAAGCTGATGCTCGGATTTTCTACTCGGTCGTGCAAATCAACCTAGCTCACACGATCATGCTCGCTGAGCGCAGGATTATCGACGGCTCAGACGCGGCCGCCATCCTCCGGGCGCTTTACAAGCTCCACGAGCACGGCGTTAGTGGGTTGGATCTTCGCCCGGAGCTCGAGGACATCCACATGGCAGTTGAAGATTTCGTGACCAAGGAGACGAGCGAAGAAGTTGGAGGCAAGCTCAACACCGCGAAGAGCCGCAACGACCAGGTCGCCACAGCGATCCGCTTGACTCTGCGCAAAAACCTGCTCGATGTTGAGGAGAGGCTGCTCGAACTCGTGAACGCCTTGGTTGCACTCGCCGAAAAAAATACCGATACGATAATGCCCGGCTACACCCACCTCCAAGTGGCTCAACCCACCACCTTCGCGCACCACCTCGCCGCCTATGCTTTCGCCTTCCTCCGTGATGTCGAGCGCATCGAGCAAGCCTACGATGTCACGAACTCATGCCCGATGGGGGCCTGCGCGCTCGCGGGGACAAGCTTCCCCATCGATCGCGTGCGGGTGGCACACATGTTGGGTTTTAAGCGAGTCGACGAGAACGCCATGGACGCCGTCAGCTCACGCGATTTCGCTCTGCAGGCCATGAGTGCCCTAGCAATCGCAATGGCTAACCTCAGCAGGCTGGCCGAGGAGCTCGTGCTCTGGAGTTCGGCGGAATTCAACCTCATCGAATTGCCCGAGGAATTCGCGGCGACAAGCAGCGCCATGCCTCAGAAGAAGAACCCAGTCGTGGCCGAACTCACGCGCGCGAAGGCTGGGCGCGTCTTCGGGAACCTCTCAGGGGCCTTTGCGGTGATGAAGGCCATCCCCCAATCTTATAACCTCGACCTTCAGGATTTAACGCCCTCACTGTGGAACTCCGTCGACGAGGTGAGGGATGGTGCGGAAGTGATGGCGAAACTAATCAGCGCGGTCGAGCCGAATCGGGAGCTCATGCGCAGGCGGGCCGAAGGGGGATTCGCGGCCGCAACCGAACTTGCCGATGTGCTCGTGCGGAAGGCGGGGTTGGCCTTCAGGGATGCCCATGCAATCGTTGGAAGGATGATTGCCCGCGCAACCAAGGAGAGCCGAGCCCCAGGAGAGCTGAACATCGAGGATCTGCGGACAGCGTCGAAAGAAGTTCTCGACAAGGAGGTTCACCTAACGCCAGAGGAACTGAAGGGAACTCTCGACCTCGACAAATGCATCGCTGCCCGGGAGCTGCCCGGTGGCCCCGCGCCAAAAGCTGTTAAAAATCAACTTAAGTTATTGAAGCGAGAAGCGAAATACCGCGCGAAGCTTACGCGCACCCGAAGGCGAGCAATTACAAAAGCAGAGGTGAAGTTATTGAAGGATGCTAGGAGGCGTTCGCGATGACGATCACGGCTGCGGTAGTCGGGGCATCGGGCTACACGGGCGTGGAGCTCTTCAGGTTGCTCGCCGGCCACCCCGAGGTAAAACTCATTGGAGCCCACGACATCCACAACGTCGGGAAACTTGTGGGCGAGGTTCATCCAAACCTCCGTGAAATAGTTAATCTGAAAATCGTGAAACCCGACTACGTGAAAATCGGAAAGCAGACTGATGTCGTCTTCGTAGCTACCCCCCATCGTGTCGCAATGAAATTTGTGCCAAAGTTGCTCAAGGAGAAAGCGAAGATAATCGACCTCAGCGCGGACTACCGATTCGATGACGTTAAGGTGTATGAGCGATACTACACCAAGCACGAGAGTCCAATGGTCAAAGGGGTTTATGGGATACCTGAACTCCACCGCACGAAGATCAAGCGTGCACGCCTCGTCGCAAATCCGGGGTGCTACCCGACAGCCGCAATTCTGAGCTTGGCACCGCTAGTCAAACAACGCCTGATCGATCTTGACCACATCGTCATCGACGCTAAGACTGGAACCTCCGGTGCAGGGGCCACACCTAGCGAAGTGACCCACCACCCCCTCATATGCGCAAACATTCGAGCTTACGCCGCGACCACCCACCGCCACGCCCCTGAGATCGACCAAGAGCTGAGCAAGCTGGCCGGAGGAAAGGTCAAAGCCCACTTCACACCCCATCTCATCTCAATCGTGCGAGGAATCCTCTCAACAGCACATGTCTTCCTGCGAAAGTCGACTAGTAAAAAATCATTACTTGACCTCTACCGAAAGTTCTACGCCCGCGAGCCCTTCGTGCGGGTACTTGAGGAACTACCGCAGGTGAACTTCGTGGTTGGATCAAACTACTGCGACATTGGATTCGAACTTGACGCGGCGGGCAATCGACTCGTCGTGGTTTCGGCCATCGACAATCTCGTCAAGGGCGCCTCGGGACAGGCTATTCAAAACATGAACTTGATGTTCGGATTTGGTGAAACAAGGGGATTAGAGGTTCCAGCGCTACGGCCATGACAGCCTTATGATCGAAGCAGGAGATTCTAGCGCAAAAAGATTAAAGTCGTCCTTGCACCTCTTTGATACTGGTGTTCGCATGATTACTGTGCTCGAGGGCGGCGTGACGACGGTCCCTGGATTCCTAGCGGCTGGGGTGCGGGCTGGAATCAAGCGCCGCGGACTTGACATGATGTTGCTCGCAAACGAAGATGGGCCAGTTACAGCCGCAGGAGTCTTTACCACAAATTTAGTGAAGGGCGCCCCGGTGCTCGTGACAATGAAACACGTGAAGAACGGCAAGCTTGGAGCGGTAGTCGTAAACTCGGGGAGCGCGAACGCTTACACAGGTAAGCGGGGGTTGCAGGACGCGCGCCGGATGGCTCGCCTCGTGGCGCGCCTGTTGAAACTTCGTACCGGAGATGTCGCTGTTGCATCTACGGGCCTAATAGGCTTGCGCTTGCCCATGCGGAAAATCGAAACTGGAATCCGTGCGGCCGTCGAGGAACTCTTGAATTCACGCGAGGCAAGCTTGAGCGCAGCTAAGGCAATCATGACCACCGACACCACGCCCAAGGAAATCGCCGTCCGGGTCGACCTCGAAGATGGAACGCCTGTAACTATCGCTGGCATGACAAAAGGCGCCGGCATGATCCGCCCAAATCTACAAACCGCAACCATGCTCGCATTCATCGTCACCGACGCCGTGGTGAGCTCTGCGGTACTCCAGGCCGCACTCCAAAACTCGGTCAATCAGAGTTTCAACATGATCAATATCGACAACGAAACAAGCACCAATGATATGGTGCTCGCACTCGCGAACGGGCGCGCAAAAAATCGCTTAATCACGCTCAAGCACCAAGAGAAGCAATTCCAGGCCGGACTCGATTATGTGCTCACTGAACTTGCGTGGATGATCGCCAAAGATGGGGAGGGCGCATCACATCTGATCGAAGTCCAAATTAAAAACGCCCGTAACCGGGAGGATGCCCGCCGCGCTGCCCTTGCGATTGCGGGATCAAATTTAATCAAGGCTGCTATTTTCGGACGCGACCCCAACTACGGCCGTATAATCGCTGCCCTTGGTTATTCGGGAGCATCGTTTGACCCGTCAAAACTGAGTTTGGAGCTAGTCAGCGATCGGGGCCGCGTTGACTTAGTCGTGCACGGCAAACCTAAAGCAAAGCGGGCGTTCAAGCGGGCGCGTGACATCATGCGCAGCAAGGAAATCGAAATCCATGCCGACCTCGCCGCGGGAAAAGCCTGCGCTACCGCTTGGGGATGCGATTTAACTTATGACTATGTACGCATCAACTCGAAATACACGACCTAGTTTGGATTATCTTTAAGAACATGTAATTTAATGAAATCAACTCAGTGGTGAAAATGCAAGACCGCGCCACGATATTGCTCGAGGCCCTGCCCTACATCCAGCAATTTCACGGCAAGACGATAGTTATCAAGCTCGGCGGAAGCGTGATGGAGAAAAAGAAGTTGCTCGATGCCATGCTCCGCGACATCGTCCTCCTAAGCTACGTCGGCATGAAGATCGTGATCGTGCACGGCGGCGGGCCCGAGGTAAGTGAGGAGATGCGCAAACTGGGGAAGAAGCCGAAATTCGTCGAAGGGCTCCGCGTGACCGACGAAGAGACGATGGAGATCCTGCATGAGCAGCTCGTTGGAAAAATCAACAAGGAGATCGTGCTGGGGATAAGCAAGCATGGGGGGCGCGCAGTGGGTATCTCAGGCATGGATGGAAATCTCATCCGCGCTCACAAACTTCTCTATAAGACCACGACGAGCAAGGGGCGCGAGGTCGAAGTAGATCTTGGGTTGGTCGGTGAAGTCGAGCAGATAAACCCAACCGTCATAAACTACCTCGTGGGCACAGGCTACATCCCTGTAATCGCTCCGATAGGCATAGATACAGAAGGACGCAGCCTGAACATCAATGCCGACGTCGTGGCTGCCGAACTCGCAGCCGCTATGCGCGCGAAAAAACTCATCCTGCTTACTGATGTTATAGGTGTAATGCGCGACCCGAAGGATGAAAAATCACTCATCTCACAGCTGACTGTCGAGGAAGCACAGAAGCTCATTCAAGAAGGGATCATAAAAAAAGGCATGATCCCAAAGATTGAGGCCTGCCTGAGGACCGTGCAGGGGGGCGTCGAGCGCGCCCACATCATCAGCGGCACCGCGCCCCATGTGCTTTTGCTTGAAATTTTGACCGAGCGCGGTATAGGCACGATGATCGAACGGGGCAAATAAATGCAGCGCATCCAAGAACTCGATGGGCGCTACGTTGCGAGTACCTACCGACGCCAGCCTTTGGCGCTTGTAAAGGGGCGAGGAATGTTCGTCGAGGACATCCAAGGAAAGCGTTATCTAGATTTCGTAGGGGGGATCGCGGTCTGTTCTTTAGGACACTGCCACCCAGCGCTTGTCAAGGCGATCTCCGCTCAGGCGAAGAAGTTAATGCACACCTCAAATCTTTATTACATCCAACAACAAGCGGAGCTAGCGGCATTGCTCGCACGCGTCGTCCCAAAGAGTATCAACAAGTTCTTCTTCTGCAACTCTGGTGCAGAAGCTATCGAGGGTGCATTCAAGCTCGCGGTCAAACACACCAAGCGTCAGCGTATCATCGCTATGCAGGGCTCCTTTCACGGCAGGACGGCAGCTAGCGTTGGCGCGACTTGGAAATCCAGTTATCGTGAGCCATTTGGAGCCCTCATCCCAAAAATCTTCGATTTCGTGCCCTTCAACGACCTTGCTGCCGTCGAGCGAGCGATTGGCGAGCAAACGGCTGCTGTAATCGTAGAGGCGATTCAGGGCGAGAGCGGCATAAACGTACCATCCAACGATTACCTGCCCGGACTACGAAAGCTATGCGATGAGCATGGAGCGCTCTTGATCTCCGATGAGGTCCAAACTGGGATGGGGCGCACGGGCAAATGGTTCGCGTGCGAGCACTGGAATGTGGAGCCTGACGAACTCACCATGGCGAAGGCGCTCGGCGGAGGTTTTCCGATCGGTTGCTTTGGCGCTAGAGCTGAGGTGATGGGATCGTTCTCGCCAGGCAATCACGCCTCGACCTTCGGCGGCAATCCCTTGGCTTGTGTGGCTGCAAAAGCTGCGATAAAAACGATGCAAAAGCTGAAGCTACCTCAACGAGCCGCGAAAATTGGCGAGTACTTCAAAAAGCGCTTGAATGAACTCGCAGACAAACACGGGTGCGTGCGAGAGGTGCGAGGACTCGGGCTAATGCTTGCGATGGAACTCTCTACCAAACAAATTGCCGATGCTGCGGTAGTCAAAGCTAGGAAGCGAGGTTTCCTGATAAACTGCACCGCCGATAAAGTTTTGAGGTTCGTTCCACCACTGATAGTCGAGCGAAAACATATCGATCGCTTGATAGAAGCTCTGGATGGAATATTAAGTGAGGCTGAAAGGTAATGGTAAAACACTTGTTATCTATGCAGGACCTGAGCTCGAGTGAAATCAACGCAATTTTGGATGAAGCTGCGGAGCTCAAAGAAAAGCTTCAAAAAGGGAAACCGCACGAACTGCTCAAAGGTAAAACGCTTGGTATGATATTCGAGAAACCATCACTGCGCACACGGGTGACCTTCGAAACCGGGATGACTCAACTTGGTGGACACGCGATCTACCTAGCGCCCGCTGATATCCAGCTGGGGGAGAGGGAATCCGTTCCTGATGTGGCCCGCAACCTTTCACGCTGGGTTGACGTGGTGATGGCAAGACTATTTAAACACGATATCATTGTCGAACTCGCGCGTTACTCAAGCGTACCTGTGATTAACGGGCTGACCAACTTGCACCACCCGTGTCAAACGTTAAGTGACCTGCTCACAATTCGCGAGCACAAAGGCAAACTCAATGGGCTTAAAATAGCGTGGATTGGCGATGGAAACAACGTTTGCAACTCTTTATTGCTGGGATGCACGCTGGTCGGCACGAACATCTCAGTTGCCTGTCCGCGTGGCTATGAGCCGCCCGCTGATATCGTAAAGCAGACACGAGCCAACGCGAAGAAAAGCGGCGCAAAGGTTGAGTTCACGACCGACCCAAAACAAGCCGTTGGTGGAGCAGACGTCATTTATACAGACGTGTGGGTCTCGATGGGGCAGGAAAAAGAGGCCCGAGAACGAATGAAGGCGTTCAAGGATTACCAAGTCAATGCCCAGCTGTTAAAGGGGGCAAAGCCAGACTCCATCGTCATGCACTGCCTGCCAGCTCGCCGAGGACAAGAAATCACGGACGATGTCATCGATGGGCCGCGCTCGGTTGTCTGGGACCAAGCCGAAAATCGAATGCATGCGCAAAAAGCCCTACTCGTTTCCTTACTTAAAAAGAAGGAAAAGTAAGGAGAATCAAAATGACCAAGTTCGAAAGGATCAGAGCTTAGATGAACCTCAGCACGGCTGGAAGTTGTGTCAATTCATCAATCGAAACGTCAGGTTTGAGTATTTCCTCGTCTGGGAGGGAAGGAGCGATGGATCGGCAAAGAACCGCGCGCATGCCGACCCTTTTGGCTCCGTAGACATCTTCACGCAAGCGATCCCCCACGTGAACAGCATCGCTGGCCTTAACCCCTAGCTGAGAAAGGGCGTGTAGGAATATCTTTGGATGGGGTTTTTTCACATCAACCTCGTCGGAGAAAATCGTGGCGTCAAAATATTCTAGTATCCCATGCCTAGCCAAAGCGATCCTGAGGACTCTGCCTGGCGTCCTGGCAACGTTGGATATTATCCCCAATTTTATGCCATCATCCTTCAATTGGCTGAGACATTCGCGCGCATTTTTCGCACAGGTGGGCAACTTCTCAAGCGAGGCCTCGGCATAGAGTTTCACAAGTTCCTTAAACCAAGGACCCTGAACTTTGACGTTAAGGAGTCTCAGGAAGAGCCCCACTTGATCTGTGACTGTTATCTCACTCATCGATTCAAAGCGCTGCCTCGAAGAACTCGTGCAGCTAATTGGCAAGAGGACCTCCTCCCCTCTAATTTTTCGCTCCAACATATCGTAGGCTTTGCTAATCTCGCTCATGTTGTAGTTATATCCAAGTATTCTCAGTACTTTGAACATACCCCTTTTTCTAGCCTCTCGCCAGTACTCGCTCAGCTCGGACGTATAACCAAGCAGGGTGCCCCACACATCCAAGGTGACTGCGCGTATCACGTCATCCCCGATCCTGACATATACTGTGTAAAAAATAACGAACACATGGAAATATTAATCCTTTCCTCAAATATTGGAAACCCGGTGATTAGATGAAGTTATTGGTCACCTTAGGTGGGAACGCGATTAAGCAGGACCATGAAAGTGGAACCATCGCGAAGCAATTTCTGAACCGCAAGAAAACCACCCGACTTCTCGCGCAACTGGTAAAGTAGGCAAAACAGGATTGGGCTCGTGATAACCCACGGCAACGTACTTCAAACCAGAAACCTTATGCTGCAGCAAGGATAAAACTGGCACGAAAATTGTGAAGGGATAAGTGCTGTCTATGCCGCGCGCCATCGGGCCCCTGCCGCGCTTTGCCGAGGTTCACGTTCGCAGAGCGCTTGAACTCATAGCGAAGCACAAAAGGACTGGTCGTAAACAGCTTGCCGGAGAGATCGGGGTGGGTGAAGGCAGCATGCGCACGATTCTTAACCAACTGAAGAAGCAGGGATTAATCACCTCATCGCGTGGTGGGCATGCGCTCACGGCCAAAGGCAAACGTTCACTCGGAAAACCTCTTGAATTCGCGCAAATCGATGCTGGGAACCTTACGGTCGGCAAAGTTGATGTCGCGGTGATCGTTCGCGGCGCGGTGAAGAAAGTCAAACGGGGTATCGAGCAAAGGGATGAGGCGATAAAGGCCGGGGCTACGGGTGCTACAGTGTTAATTTTCAGGGGGGGGAAATTTCAATTCCCGGATGGTTTTCTGAAGATCGGGAAGGAGCTGAGCGATACGCTTACGAAGATTTTCAAACCTCGCGAAGAAGATGTGATAATAATCGGGAGTGCTCGAGATATCGTGAAAGCCGAAGAAGGCGCGAAAGCAGCTGCTAGGACACTTTTGTGATCACCACGTGGTGTACGAAATTACGAGGTTGTCGCCATCGTGTAACTGACAATCACTCATAGCACCTGGCATTTCACCGTTCACCGTGTACGTATAACCTTCGTTTGAACCTAAATTATCCCATGCCACTGAACGCATGGTCGAAGTTCCATAGCTTTCCCAATACGTGGTCTGCATATCGGTCACTTTCAGCAATGCGTCAAAAGGCGTCATGCCGTCTCTAATGGTTACCGTTTTTTGAATGGTGCCACTTTCTTTCGTTACTACTTTTACCTTTACCGATATTTCCTTAGTCGTTGCGAATGGGAGGGTGCCGCTCACATAGTACCCGCTAGCAAAGCAAAGAAATCCGACTATAACTACGAGTGCTAGGATCTGCATTGTTGGCTTTTTTTTCAATCGATCACCTCCTATCACCTGATACGCTCCTGAACCCTGACCTGCCTCTCTGCTGCAATTGCCACCGGGACGGGAACCTTGACCTTCACCAGTAGCTTGCCTAACCCTACTAATGGTGGGATGAATATCAAAGAACAAAGATGATACAATGTGAATGGTATCTGGGCAAGAAATGCTGCTGCCAGCCCCGCGCCATGAACGAGCGACCAGCCAAAGACCCCGGTATAGATGTCAAACACGATGATAGCAATAGCGGCCGTGAGTGTCGTGCGCCATAGCAGTTTCTTGAATTTGTCGAACATCGAGAGCTTGTTTCTCATAGCAAGCAACCAAGCAAAGATGAAACCTGACCATACGAAAGCGTGGATAGGTAGAATCCCAAACATGATAAACCATACAATAAACGCGCTGATTACCGCCAAGACTCCAAAATACCGGGTAACTATTCGCCAAAATTTGGACGGGCCGCAGTAAAGCGAGAAGGAGCCAGTGACGACAAGAATAGGGATTATCCATTCGAAATTCGGAAGAAAAGTTATCCCAATGAAATAACGGTACACCGCAAACATGCCTATTAAAAAAATTCCTAGGAAAACGAATATCTTGTACCGTTTAGACAAAACTTCATCAGGGGTTCTACCGCCCCATATTTTCTCTGCAATTTTTCTTCTTACTCCGGTTATCCTCAAGCTTCCCCCCATGTTGGATGGTATATCCAATATAAAACCTTTACGTGTTAATTATTAATGGATAGAGATGATAAATCCCCAAAAACAATCGGATGCAGAAGATCTTGTTGCCCTATGCAACAGACTTATGAAAGCGCTGGATGAAAGCGTCGAAAGAAATCTGGCGGAGGGGATTCTGCTTTCTGGGGGCCTTGACACATCGATTCTTGCCTACTTGGCATCCAAGCGAGTAGGACTAACGGCATTTACGGTTGCTCTACAGAACGCTCCCGCGCCAGATATCTCCTACGCGGCTTTGGTAGCAAACCGTTTTGGCTTAAAACATTTTGTTCACCGCTTCAACGAGGAAGAGTTGTACGATGCAATTCGAGTTGTTGTCAAGGCCTTGGACTCTTTCGACCCCATGGAAATCCGCAACAGCGCAACGATTTATATTGGTCTAAAGTATGCGAAGGAAAACTGTGCAAATACGGTTATAACTGGCGATGGGTGTGACGAGCTCTTCGCAGGATACAGCTTTCTCCACGGATTGGAAAAGAAGCAGCTAAATTTAGAGCTCCAAAAATTGTGGAGCATCATGCATTTTTCATCAACAGAGCTTGCTAAAGTTCTAGGGATGGAGGTCAAGCTTCCATACCTTGACCCTAAGTTTAAAAAATTTGCTATGGAGTTGGGCCCATCGTTAAAAGTTCGAAGCGAAAGTGGACAAACATGGGGCAAGTGGATCTTACGCAAAGCCTTCGAGAATATGTTGCCCAAAGAAATAGTATGGAGGACCAAAACGCCCATAGAGTTTGGTTCGGGGACCGCCACGCTGCCGAGCTTTTTTAATTTAATTATCCCTGACATTGGGTTTGACGAGAAAAAAAGCAAGTACCTCGATGAAGATAAAGTGACCATCAGAGATAAGGAGCAGCTTTTTTACTACGAAATTTACAGGTCGGCGGTAGGGGTGCCCCACCCGACTGACCCAAACGGCAAAATTTGCCCTAGGTGTAATTCAAACGTGCCCCACACATCCACGTACTGTCGAAAATGCGGGGCTTGTCCAGTTTAGAGTGGTAAAATGAACGTGTATCACATAACATACGCTCCAAAAACAAAAACTGCAAACCTCCACTTCTATGGCTGCAATTTCAGTTGCTTGGGTTGCATTAGAAAAAAGACCTTATATGATGTCCATGTAAAAACTGAACCCAAAAGTGAAATTCGTTACCTGAGATTGGCCGAGATTTTGAGAATTTTGGATGGCCTCGGCGCCAAGAAAGTAACCCTAATGGGTGGAGAACCAACCGTTGACCCAGAACTACCAATATTAACCAAAAAATTGCACGATTCCGGTATCTACAGTATTCTACTAACAAATGGTCATGAGCTAAACGAAAAGTTGCTAGAAAATGTGAATGATATCTGCGTAAGCATAAAAGCGTATTCTGATGAACTACACAAAAAATTCACTGAAAAATCTAATAAAAACGCATTAAAGAATTTTAGGAAAATCCATAATTCCGGCGTTCCTTTGTCCTCCGAGAGTATTTACATCCCTGGTTTAATTGAACTAGAAGAAATCAAGAAAATCGCGCAATTTATCTCATCAATTGATTCAGAGATATCGTACCATATCGATGCTTACATTCCAGTCAACGATTTATGGCGAGCACCAACCTCCCAAGAAATCAAAAATGCTGTAAGAGAAGCAAGAAAACACTTGAAGAATGTGACATATTTGTGCGGCAACGAGAAATTGAAGTACGAAGTTTTTAATGTAATCTAAGCATGTATTGCTATGACGCAAGTTATCGCATCGTGGAGCGGGGGCAAGGAGAGCTGTTTAGCGTGTTACAAAGCGATGCTAAGATATTGGCCTCTAGATATCTCAAAATGGGAAATCGATTAAGCTTTCCTCTGCTTGATCCTGCGGAGCTTCCGCCGCATGCGCTTCCGTACCCACTTCCAGCGCATGTGGCCCTTCTTCTTCCACTTTCGAGGTCGCTTCCCCATGATCCACCGACTTGCTCTGGTATTGTAGAGACTAAAAACTTTAACTTTATTCTTTATTCATTCCGATAAATTGAGACTGATATAAATTTTGCAGAAAAAGTTTCGGAATATAAAGTTTACTATTAGCGAGGCCTTGCCAGTTCAATTTCTGCACAAAAAGTTCTTGCGATTGATAAAAAAATGGTTATCGAGTAGTCCGATTTTTTCAGACTGGATGGTTACTGCGGCATTTTACGTTGCACTTCATTATGTTGATGCAAAATTGGCTCTACTTCCAAAAAAGCACTACCATATACTTTAAAAGAGGGACAAATCACATTTGCATGGAGGGTTGAACCTGGCAAGGGAAAAGGCTGTTAAAAGAATTGCCCTAATCGGTCCAGCAGCATTCTATATAGGATTAATAATAGCTTTAGTTGCAGCGTTCATGACGCCGTCGGATTGGCTTTTTGTAGTGCTTGCGGTTTTGGGAGTGGTCGTCGGACTCCTCAACATAACGGTCCGCGAGAGTAGCCCCTTCCTGCTGGCCACTATTGCTTTCGTCGTTACCGTTCTAGGCATGCAGACGATGATACCATTAACTGGAGTCAGCATACCGACAGAGCTCACTCAGCTAGCAGCAAACATAACGACGCTTGTAGGCGCGGCTGCGCTGATCATTGCACTGAGGGCAATCTACGAAGCTGCGAAGGGCAGGTAAACTCTGCCCTTCCTTTTTCTTTTTTTAAGCCGGCCTTAGCTTGCGCAACTTTTTTGGAGGTATTCCCTTCAAGTTCCAGAGGTCGGTAAGTATCCCAATATCGAGACCAACCATTACCTTAAACAGATTGCTCGACGTAAGCTATTTCTTATGCACGAACATCGTGAATTTGTCAGAACAAATAGGTGAGATTGAAAATCATGAGTTTGCAATACGCTCCTTTAATTGCGATCTTGCTCCCGATTTTGTCCTCATTTTTGATACCAATTGTAGGTCGCGGCCGCCCGAAATTTAGGGCCTACCTCAGCGTTCTCATTATCTCCGTTGCAATGTTAGCCATCCTCTCGCTGCTTCCCACTATCCTAGAGGGGGGGCGCCTGCATCTGACCTATGTGTGGGCCGAGCGCTTGGGGCTGGAGTTTGAGATCTACGCGGATGCGCTGGCCGTGTACATGTCACTCTTGGCGCTCTTTCTCTGCCTGTTGGCTACGATTTACTCTGTGAGATATATGGCGGGAAAAGAGGGGTTAACGAGGTACTACTCTGGCCTTTTGATTTTCTCGGGTAGCATGGTTGGTGTTTTCCTATCAGGGAACCTACTTCAGTTCTTCATTTTTTGGGAACTCATGACAATCTCCTGCTTCCTGCTTGTCCTGCACTTTCAAACGGGCGTTGCCATCAGGGCCGCCTACAAATACTTTATAATGATACACTTGGGCGCCCTGTGCCTGCTCACCGCCATGATCGCCATTTATCTCAACGTCGGCGAGCTCAGCATGCCGGCCTTGGGAGGACTCTTGGCCACGGCAAATAGTGGATGGCTGACCGCTGCCATGGTGCTCACGTTTGTCGGGTTCGGCGTCAAATCAGCTGTTGTACCACTTCATACTTGGTTGCCTGATGCTCATCCGGAGGCCCCCTCCTCGATAAGCGCGCTTCTCTCTGGCATCATGGTGGGAACCGGGATTTACGGTCTGATAAGGTTTTTTTATGGCATCTTTGGGTTTCCTTACGCTTGGCAATCGACAATCATAACTCTGGGGGCAATAACGGCCCTCGTTGGCGTCACATGCGCACTGGTGCAAGTTGACATCAAGAGACTCGTAGGATTTTCCACGGTGTCTCAGTTAGGCCTCATCACTATGGGTATTGGTGCCGGCACTTCTTTGGGGCTAGCGGGCGCCCTATTTCATCTGATAAACCACGCATTTTTCAAAGCACTTCTATTCTTGATGGCTGGAGCGGTGATTTACCAGGTTGGAACAAGGAACATGGCCAAACTTGGGGGCTTGAGAAAGTACATGCCAGTGACTTTTGTTTGCGGATTAATAGCTGCAGTGTCCATTTCCGGCATACCTCCCTTCAACGGTTTCTTCAGCAAGGGGATGATCACGAAATCCGTCTTTGATGCAGGATATCCTATACTGTCGCTGGTAGTCATCATTGTTAGCATCATGACGCTTCTGTTGTTTACCAAGTTGTTGTACTTGGTTTTCTGGAGGCAAAAAACACCGAAGGTAATCAAAAGTCGGAAAAAAGTTCCAATATTAATGAAAGCGCCCATGATCGCGTTGGCCGCGTGCTGTATAGCATTTGGATTGTTTGCTTACTGGCCTCTTGAACAAATCGTCTTGCCGGCTTTGGGAGGATTTAATCTAGGAACCGCTCCGGTGTATGCGCCTTCTATTTTTGATCCCTCCTTCCTGACGCTGCTCAGCTATGCGGGTATTGTGCTTGCTATCGTAATATGGCTCAAAAGACGGAGCATCATGGGCGCTGTGCACCGTTTCGCTCCGCTTTCGGCTCTGCATCATTGCGTCAAGAAGGAATGGTGGATCGATGCTGTCTATTTAAAATTCGCAGGCGCCGTAGTTTCGGGTTTCAGGGGAGGTAAAAGGGTAATGTCAGGGCACCTGAGGGATTACATAGCGTGGCTCATTGCAATATTTTTCATGTTGCTGCTCCTATACGCGGTCCTGCTTTAGGTGGTTGTGATGGAAATCCTGATGGGGTTTTTCTTTATACTTGTGATCGTGTCTGCAGTTGCGGTAGCTGAGCTGAGGGATCTTCTTGCGGCCGCCTTGGCACTCGGAGCTTGTGGATTCCTCGTGGGGATCTTATTCTTTCTCATGATGGCGCCCGACTTGGCCATAGTGCAGCTCATCGTGGAAATAATGATGGTTGTCGTGCTGGTGATAGCGCTGGCCCGAACGCACCGAAGGAGTTCTGAACCCGAATCGACTAAAACCACGCTTGCTCTGGGTGTAATCGTGGTCTGTGTTTTCCTGTTATTCTCAGTTGCCGTTGTGCCCCTTATGACTGAATTTGGGTCACCGGAGTATAACCCCGAGGTCTCCCAACGCTACATTGACGAAGGAGTGGAAAACACTGGTTCCCAAAACCTTGTAACAGCGATCCTGCTGGATTATCGGGCCTATGACACGTTAGGGGAAGTCGTGGTGCTTTTTGCGTCAGTTTTAGGCATGTCTCTGGTTTTGCGGAAGGTGTCAAAAAAGATGGCGGAGGGCAAGGCATGTCTTTGATAATTCAAACCATATCACGTGGAATTACTCCCTTTGTATTTGTGTATGCAATTTACCTCATCCTAACCGGTCACACATCGCCGGGTGGGGCCTTTGCAGGCGGGGTTGTGATAGGCCTGTTAATTGTGCTCTGGTATGCAGCCTTCAAGCTCTCAACTGCGGAAAGAAGGGTTAGTTGTTTTACTGCACATACGGGCAGAATTTTAGGCTTACTTGGATTCTTAACAATGGGGACAATCGCGCTGCTGCTTGGAAAGGGGTTCTTAGAAAACTTCCTGCCAAAAGTCGTCGGTCATCTCACGATGTCCGGTGTGATCATCCTGCTCGCCATAAGCGTAGGCATCCTGGTTGGTTGCGAAACAATACTGATATTTTACTACCTATTCGGTAGGCGCCCTAAGGAGGAGAGAAGGTGATTATGAATTTCCCGTATCTGGCGGCATTGACGCTGTTTTCCGTGGGGCTGTACTGTATTCTAGTTAAAAGGGACCTCTTCAAGATAATCTACGGCATATGCCTCATGGGATATTCCATCAACCTGCTGCTAATTTCATTGGGCTATGTTTTGGGTGGAACTGTTCCTATAATTTCTGGTAGCTCAACCGCGGTTCCGGTCGACCCTTTGCTTCAAGCCATGGTCATAACTGCGATTGTGATAGAGTTCGCTGCAGTCGCACTCATGGTATCGGTCGCGATTAGGCTGTTCGAACGATACCGCAGTACAGATGTCAAAAAGATAAGGAGGCTCCGTGGATGATCGAACTTGCGCTCATACTCATGATTGTAATGCCACTGTTTGCAGGGCTTCTGAACACCACCATTGGTAGGTTTTCAAATAAAGCAAGACACGCCATTTCCACTATCACGACTCTCATTTTAATAGCCCTAGCGGTGACGATACTCAAAACCACTTTGGAGGGCAACATACTCACTTATGGGGTCGGGGGCTGGAGTCCCCCGCTAGGTATAAACCTCGTTGCAGATTCTCTAAGCGCCCTTATGACGTTGATAATTTCCGGTATCGGGTTCCTCTGTGTTGTTTACTCAACTTCCTACATGAAAAAATTCACCGGCCGGCCCATGTATGACTCGCTCTTGATGTTCATGATAGCCGGAATGAACGGTATTGTGCTGACTGGGGACTTGTTTAACATGTTTGTGTTCCTCGAGATCTCGTTCATTGCAGCCTATGCACTCGTGGCATTCCGTGGTGGCCCAGTGGAGATGGAAGCGTCTTTCAAATATATGGTACTAAGCATGATTGCAGGTTTTGTATTTCTGTTGGGGATCGGCTTAATTTACAATATTGCTGGGACCCTCAACATGGCGCACATAGCGGAGATGATTAAAACAATTGGGAATATGAAAATCCTAACTTTTGCCGGGATCTCGCTCATCATCGGACTTGGGCTGGTAGCTGCAATCGTACCTTTGCATGCTTGGCTGCCTGATGCCCACCTCGCTGCACCCTCTCCAATAAGCGCACTACTTTCCGGCGTATCGGTTAATGTTGGATTGTATGGTATAATTAGGATAACTTACACAATGTTTGGTTTTCAAGCGATAGGTATCGGCCCGGCGATTATGGCGCTCGGGATTGTCACGATGATAATCGGTGCGGCGTTCGCGCTCGTGCAAACCGATATAAAGAGACTTCTCGCGTATTCCACGATATGTGGTGTCGGATACATAACTTTGAGCCTAGGCATTGGTACCGCTGGAGGAATCGAGGGCGCGATATTTCACATCGTAAACCATGCGCTTGCGACGGCTTTGCTGTTCTTAACGATAGGTTGCGTGATCTACAGGGTTGGCACCAGAGAGATAGGCAAGATGGGCGGTCTGTTAAAGCACATGCCTGTAGAAGCTACCATGTTCTTATTCGGAGGGCTGGCGATTGCTGGAATTCCGCCATTTAACGGCTTCATCAGTAAGTTGTTGATTTATCGAGCGTGTTTTGATGCGGGACACTTCATGCCACTCGCGATCTCGATAGCCGTTAGCCTGCTGATCTTGGCCGTTTACATCCGAGCTTTTCAGGTGATATTTCTAGGTAAGAGCGATGGCCACACACGAGGAGGAGCAACCCCTGCTTCAATGCTAGTCCCCGTGCTGATTCTTGCAGCCGCTTGCTTGGTGATCGGCATCCTGCCCAATATCGGGCTCGACGCTGTTGGCGAGATATCAAAACAGGTATTGGGTAGCGGAATATATATCGGAGTGGTATTGTGAGGTGTGATGCTTGAGGTTAATTAAATTCATGGCCGCTTGGTTGTTCATGTTTGTAGTATGGATGCTACTCACTTTCACACTGGACATACAACTGATAGTCTCCGGACTCGTTGTGTCAGCCGTGGGGGCGTGCCTCTTCAGCACCGTATTTATCAAGGGTAGCGGTAAAGACTTCCTTAACCCAAGGAGATGGGCGTACCTCGTGCTTTACATCCCTATTTTTATAAAGGAGTCTGTCTTAGCTAGTTTAGATATCGCGTGGAAGGTGGTGCACCCGAAGATGCCGATAAGACCCGGCATAGTACGCGTGCCAACGCACCTCAGGAAAGACTGGGAAATCACGCTGCTATCCAATTCAATAACCCTAACACCTGGCACCCTGCTCGTGGATTTCGATCAAAAAAGGAACGAATTATACGTGCACTGGATTCATGTCACGAAAAGGGAGTTAGAAGCCGTGAAAAAGGAGATCTCTGGCGCGTACGAACCACATCTGAGGAAGATGTTTGAATGATGATTGAGAATTTCATTTACATATTCATCGGCCTGTTGTGCGCGTCATTTGTGTTCTGCCTCTATAGGCTGATAAGGGGCCCATCGTTGGCCGACAGGGCGATGGCTCTGAACACCATGACCTTAGTTGGAGTTGGGCTAGCTGTTTTGCTCGGCTCGTACATCAACGAGCTCTTTATTGACGTTGCCATTCCTCTTGCCCTAATCGCATTCATCAGTACTTTAGTCATCACCAAATACCTTGAAGGTGAGATAAGGATATGATCGAACAGATTCTCGAGATAATTTCTATGGTTCTCATACTGATCGGGTCGATATTTTATTTCTTGGGAACGCTGGGGATTGTCAGATTTCCAGATTTGTACACGAGGCTCCACGCAGCCACCAAATCTATTGTAATTGGGGCGTGTGGGATCATACTGGGCGTGATTCTCCTTGAAGGCATCTCGGCGGCTTCCGTAAAGGCCTTTCTGATCATGATCTTCCTCCTGTCGACGACCCCGATCGCTTCGCATGCAATCGCCAGAGCTGGATACTTCAGCGGGGTGAAGATGTGCCCTCAAAGCGTCATAGATGAATATAAACCCCATGTGCTTGAGGAGAAAAAGGAAAAACTCGCAGCGGCTCGGCGTGTCAGACGCAAAGGGCACTGATGAAGAATAACATGCCGAAGTTGTGTATAAATCACTTCAGAGATACAACCTCTCTCTACACTCAACAAAGCATAACAGATGCCGCAATCTATCGTCGGGTCGGTTTCCCCCGATCCATTATAAGCTCGCCGTCCACGAAAACTTGCCCGTGCCGCATGTCTTTGATGATGTCGAGATGGCTGGAAGCTCGATTTTTGCCGTGGTAGGCTCCGCGGTTGTTGCCTATGGCGATGTGAACCGTGCCAAAAATCTTCTCGTCGATGATTATGCTGCCCCCTGTGTAAGCCGCACCAGGATTTGTGCCTATGCCGAACTCCCCGATGCGGTCCTTTTCGCCCGTGTTCGCCTTGAGGAATTTGGTGAAGTTCTCCCTGCCGCGTACCGCTTCGTAACTCATTACCTTGCCCCTCCTAAACTTGAGCTCTAGCCCTTCAAGTTTTCCGAATCCTGGAATCGCAACCTGTTCAAACAATATCTTTCCATTCGCACTCGTCTCAAGCGGTGCAATGAAAACCTCACCTGCTGGGATGTTCACCCCAACGTCACCGCGCGCAAGGTCTTCGTTAGAAATTATCCCATCGTCGACCAGCACTGGGCGGCCTTTTATTCGGAAAGTCAAATTCGTACCATCTGTCGCGGTTATTCGAACTTCATTTTTTCCCGCGAGCGCATCATGATAAAATTTGCAAAGTTTGATGAGCTCAGGTGTAAAAGTTTTCCGAATGCTGTCGAAAAAAATCCTCCTAAACTTCTTGACCGCGCAACCGTAAGCTCGAGCTGCCCCTGGGATGGGCCAGCCGAAGTATGCCCACCGGGTCTTCCTCCTATCAGTAATCTCGTGAAGTTTTTCCCGAACAGGTGCCGTGAGTTTTACTTTCGCCGTGAGGCCCCTCGCCCAGTTTGGCTTGTCCTCTTCTCCGATGAAGATCAACGTATCCGCTCGCCTCGTTATCGCCTCCGCGAACGGACTCATCTCACGCAGGGATTTTTCGGGGGACAGAGTGTATTTTATCTTCGCTCTCTCGGATGAGTAGCCAAGCAAGAGCGTGTGCGCGCCCACCCGCCAGCATTCCTCTTCAACTTTAAGGACAAATTTTTCACAGCTTGAGTCAATGCGGTTGTAAATTATCCTTACGGCATCATACCTGCCGTTGCGCTTTTTCCCTATCCTCATCGAGCGCCTTACAAAATTCCTTGCCAAATTCCCCATTTCCCTATCCGATAGTTCCCCAGACATTTGGGCGCCTATTTAATTCTTGATTTCTAAGACTTAAATTCTCAACTTAGAACGGGATCGAGCGAGAAATCACGCGCGCTTCAGTCGGAGAAGCGTCATCGGATGTAGCTGACCTCTTCCTCGATGCCACTCGGCAGCCTGAGCCTAGGCGGCTTGAACCTGGGCAAAGTCGCCGCGTGCTTGTGGAGCTCTTCCAAATCCAGCTTGAACCCCAGCACATCGCTCAAAGCTCGGAGAACGGATTCCGCTGCCGCGACATCGAGCAGCCCTCCTCGGGTGGCGCCTAGCAGGCAAAATCCGCGCATGCCCCGCGCCGCGGCCAACCCAGGAAGCAAACCATTCATTCCCACTATCATCCCGCTATCGAGAAGTTTCACGCCGTGCTCGTGGAGGATCTTAACCGTTTCAACATCCGACGCCGCCCCGACCACCTTCGCCTTTGACTCATGAGGGGAAAGAACGTACGCAGCCATTGTGATTACAGTATCCGCGCCATGCTGCGCCGCTAGATCTAAAATCTCACCCGTGAGCCGGTACTGCCCCGCTGGCGAGGCCGCCTGGGCATCAGCGGTAGCGAGCAAGAGATCACGCTTTAACCCATCTGGCTTGCAGTAGGAGAGATCTACCTTCAACATCTTGACCGAGCCATCGTCCCGGACGACCCACTCGGGGAAGTGCTCGGAATATAACTCAGCAAATTTTTTTGCTCGAAGCTGGTGGATCAAATACTCGACTGCTAGCTTGCCTATGTGAGCTATCCCAGGTAAGCCTGCGACGAGCACTGGTCTCTTGAACCTCGGGCGCTTCAAGTAGTTCACGCGTACGGACATGGTTAGGTGTATGGGGGCTTCGCATTTAAATTTCATGGGGAGAAGTGGATTCGATTGCATGGAGCCAGTACCCGTGGGGAACGGAGAGATTCAAGTGTTGCCGCTTGCCTTCGAGAGCTTTGGTGTCCGGAGCATGGCCACGCTCGTTGAAACCGATGATATCAAACTCGTTATCGACCCCGGCTCTGCGCTCGGGCCGCGTTTCAAATTAAGCCCTCACGAGCGCGAGTACATGGCGCTTGCTCGGTCACGGCAGGTTATCCTCGACGCCGCGCGGGACGCCAACGTACTGACGATAAGCCATTACCACTTCGACCACTACGTCCCGAGTTTCGAGGATTGGACATGGACTTGGAGTTCCTCAGAACTCGCCGATCGCCTATACCGCGGCAAGCTGATTTTGGCGAAGGACATCCATTCTGATATAAACCTGAGCCAACGAAAACGGGGATACATGTTTCAGAAGCTCAACTCGAAAATCGCGAAAGGAATACAAGTCGCGGACGGCAAAAAGTTCGAGTTCAGCCGTACCACATTAGAGTTCTCGAAACCTGTTTTTCATGGCGCGGCCGACTCGCAGCTTGGATACGTACTGATGCTGACGGTGCGAACGCCGATGTGCTCGTTCATGCACGCCTCGGATGTACAGGGGCCGATCGACGAGGGAGCACTGCGGCTGATTTTGAAACAACAGCCGGACATGCTGGTGATGGGCGGCCCTCCGCTCTACCTCAAAAACTTCAAGATCGACGAGGAAAAACTCGCAAATGCCCTCAAAAACATGGTGAAAATAGTAAAGGCGATACCGCTGACCGTGATCGACCACCACCTTTTGAGATCACTTGACTACAAAGAATACCTAACACCAGTTTTCGCCGAAGCCGAAAAAAGTGGTCATCGCGTGCTCTCGGCCTCAGAACTTGTTGGTCAAGAACCACAATTGCTCGAAGCTAAGCGAAAGGAGCTTCATGCACTGGAGCCAATAAAGCGTGAGTAGTACGAGCGTCTAAGCCGGGGAGAGTTTAAAGGAGGTTTTCGGGAAAAGCATCTCAAATAGATTTAAGATTAGATTTTTCTTAGCGCCAGAGCTAGGCGGTTCAACGCCTTAAGCCGATGGAGCCGATCAGAGCTAATATTCCCCCAAGGAGGCAAAAGTAGAAGCCGTATGCGGCAGCTTCGGGACCCCCAAAGGTGACGAAGGTCCATCCCCAACCAGCGATTGTTATTATCCCGCCCACTGGGAGCACGTAGGCGATACTCCTCTTACCCCCCAGCAACGCAATACTACCTATCAACGCGAGGATGCCGCCGAGCAGCACGAGGTACACGTATGACGCAACTTCTCCAAAGATTGACGCCAAACTAGCCAAGTCCCACCCTGAAATGTTAAGGAGAGGAATCCAAGGCAAAAACACTCCAAACACGGCCAAGACGCCACCGATCAGACCTAGAGCCGCGAGCGCTCTCATTATCATCCCCCACTACACTGAAGTTATACCCAGCCCACATTTAAAGCCTACATACGCTCTGGCGCGGCTATCCCAAGCAAGTTAAGCGCGTTCTGCAGCACTATTCGAACGCAGTTCACTAGTCGGAGGCGGGCGACACGCAGCTCAGGTGTTTCAGCCTCGATCACGGGGGCCGCCTCATAAAACGTGTTGAACGCCAGTGCTAACTTGGCTGCGTAGAGCGCGGGCAAATTCGGCTGCAGCTTCCCGCCCGCCTCAATGACAATTTCCGGAAACTTCGCAAGCAGCTTAATCAGATGCTGTTCTTGGGGTAACTTGAAGACATCACTCGGGTGCTTCCCGCCCTGACGCTTCGCCTTCCGTAGGATACTACAAGCTCGAGCATGGGAATATTGCACCGCGGGGCCGCTGTTTCGATCAAAGTTGAGTGCTTCCTCCCACTTGAACGTGATGCGCTTCTCGGGCGCGGTACAAACCAACGAGTACCGAATCGCCCCCACGCCCACAAACTCAGCGGCAGCACGCTTGAATCGCTCACTCGCCTTAGGGGCATGTTCCTCGACCACCACGTAGGCGCGAGCTACCGCCTCCTCGATGACATCGTCGACGGAAAACCCAACCCAAGTGCCCTTGCGCCCGGAGAACCTGCCACTCGGGAGCCAGACGTGCTCGTAGGCGAGGTGGTACGAGTTCTTGTGTTCCTGTTCCAGCCCGAGCGCCTTTATGGCGGTGAAAACAACTTGCTGTGGGAACCGCTGCTCCGCCCCAACGACGTTAATCACTTTATCGGCTTGGCCAAACTTCCCGCCCGACCTGCCCCGTTGAACGGTCGTGTATGTCTTGGTGCCATCCGGGCGCTTGGAGTGTAATTTGAAAAACAGTCCTGCCTTCGTCCGCCCGAACTTCCAGAGCTGATAGGCAATGTCGCGCGCTGTATAAACGGCGGTACCATCGGAGCGCACAAGCACCTTGTCCCCGATCCCTAAGTTTGCCAGCCTCAAGACCAGCGTTCCAGCCCACTCGCCCGTGCCTTCGACCACATACGGGGTTGCGCGCAGTCGCTCAAGTGTTTCTTTAAACATCCCTGATCGCGCAATATCGCTTTCCCATGTTAGCAAATCATAGCTTACACCCAGTCGATCGGTTGTCTTGAGGTTCGCCTCGACGCAACGTTCAGCAAGTTGCCTCGCCCTGCGAACGGTGGGACCCTTGCCGCGCTCGAGCTGCGTGAGCACTTTCCGCACTTGCTGCTCAAATTTCGACTCCTTCCCGAGGCGCTTGTGCATGTCCGCGTAAATCAACCCCAAAACATGATCAAACTTCGCGCGAGGCTTTCTCTTAGTCAGCCTGTATGCGAGCAGAGTCTCCGCTACCTGTCGCCCCATGTCGTCGATGTAGTTCTGCACCTCGACCTCGTGGCCTAATGCGTGCAGGATTCGCGCCATGGTGTCGCCGATAACCGCGTTCCTGCCGTGACCGATGTGGAGCGGCTTTGTGGGGTTTACGCTCGTGTGCTCGATGACGACTTTCTTGCCCTTTCCTAGCTCAGAACAACCATACTTGGCGTCAGCCCGCTCGATTGCCCGTAGCGTGAGTTCGGTGAGTTTAGGAACATCAACGAAAAAGTTCACATAGCTGTCCGCGACCTCCACCCGCGCGATCAGGCCTGCAGGTTTTATCGCCTTTCCCAGCTCCTCCGCGAGCCACATGGGGGACTTATGAAGCGTCTTCGCGAACTCGAAGCAAAGTCTCGTGGCTAGGTCACCAAGCTTCGGATCGGGGGGCTCCTCTAATGTCTGCTCCACCCTCACCAGCGATTTCCAACCGAGTTTGGAAAGCGCGACCTCTAGTGCATCGCACACATCGCGCTTAAATTCGCCCCACGGGCTGGCAGCCATGATAATCCAAATCTCCATTGTCAATTGAGTTCAATAAGGTTTTTATGAGGACAGATAACCAATAAGCGCTCCCGCCTAGCCAAACTTTATCCACTGTCGCCTTATGCACGCTTTCGTCCAACTACTACCAAAACTGCTGCGATCGCTACGATGACTATCGCCACGATGGCTCCGATGAGGACCATGTTGTCGATGCCCTCCGCACCTATTCCTTCTATAGCATCTCGGGCCTCTTGCTCGGTAACCGAGCTAAGGGCGATTGTTTCTTCACCCCCCATGATCTCCCCAAAGAGGGGGATGTCCTGCTCTGATCCAAGACTCGCGCCACTCAGTGCTTCATCAAAAGGTAATTCTGACGCCACGACGAAACCACTATCTGGCGAGTAGTATAGCACACTAGCCGACATAAACGGACTTGCTTGGGCCATGCCCGTGCCTGACACCACGAGTTTATAGCATGTCGAGGCGAGGGGTATATCCACCGTGTTCGGACAACTAACTGAGAGCGACACGTTAACCGTCTGGTCTAGTGATTCGCTGATTGGTTCGCTAAAGCTCTGCTCCTCGCCATCCGTTGCTACTGTAAGACTTATACTGCCGCTCATGCTGCCCGTTACCGTGGCAACGGACTCTGCGGTCCAACTTTCGCCAACCGTGATTGGAAACTCGAAGATGTCCAACGACGGATTGAAAGTGGTACTCATGTTACCGCTCGCGTCCAAGGATCCGCTGAGACTTACAGTTTGACCTCCGCCCGTAAAGCTGCCCGAGAACTCCATGTCAATATCCAACGTCTCATCTGCTCGGGCCACCGCTATCTCGTTCTTTGTGTAGTAAATGGTTCCATCCACTTTTGCTGCCATCGTTAGGTGCATGGAACCGGAGACTTGCTGTCCTGCAGAAACCCCACTGATATCCATGTCCATAATCATATCTAACCCTCCAGCCACGTCCACTCTATATTCCTGACCCTCAATCGCTGCGACCTCGTAAATTACGTAATAACTGCCACTCCCAGTCGTATCTACTGTCATGTCCATGGTTGTGTAAGTGAATGTTAGGTCGATGTCAGGTTTACCAATCGCCCAAGTGAGGCCGACGTCCCAAGTGGGTAGCTCGGCTTGCTGTGCCATTCCCGTCTGCACTGTCGTTAGGAACAAAAGGCACGCACAAATGCCTGTAAGAATCACTCTCACGCTCACGTTTCCACGTTTTCAAGTTTAGTTTAAAACCTATAAAACTGCCGCCAGAAGCGACACCCCTTATGTTAATTAAACGGAATAGTTGAATGGTCGATAAACTTGGTGCTGCTCCACATCGGCATCGACGACACGGACTCGAAGCAGGGCATGTGTACCACCTACGTTGGAGCTGTGGCTATCGGCCGCCTAAAAGCCCAAGGTATCAAACTCGAGGGATACCCCAAATTAATCAGACTCAACCCCAATTGGAAATTAAAAACGAGAGGAAATTGCGCTATCGCTTTTACAGTTAAGGTACAAAAGCATCAAATCCCAGTCGTCAAAGAAATAATTCTCCGCACCGTTGAAGAGCTGGCCGAACTCCACATCGAAACCACAAACCCTGGCGTCGTGTTTTATGAAAGTGAAAGGGTTCCCACAAAGCTAAGGAAATTCTCAAAGAAGGTTGTGCAAGATATCGCAACGATTGACGAAGCTGAAGCCTTGGCGATGGAAATTGGCGCGGAAGTGCACAAGTTCAAGCTTGGACGTGGCATCATCGGCGCGCTAGCTGCTATCGGCAATCCCCTCGAGCGCGACTGGACGTTTGAACTTATTACATATCGCACGCCGGAAAATCGAGGAACCCCGAGAAAAGTCGATGCCACCTCAGTTGTTATGATGAATGACCAAACTTTCCCAAAAACTTTCGACAATTTGGATCCTTTCACCGGAGAGATCCGCATAACACCCCACACCCCTTGTCCAATTCTCTACGGTATTCGTGGAGAGGACGCTAAAACTACGCTAAAATCTCATAAACTCGTGAAAGCTTTGGAACCCATCGAGCACTTCATCATTTATGAGACGAACCAAGGCACGGACGAACACCTCAGGCGGGCGAAAATCTCAGAGGTCAAACCCTATTGGTCGGTAATTGTCAAAGGTGAGGTGTCAAGCGCACCAAAAATCATCCCGGGGGGCCATGTTATTTTCAGCATGCGGGATAAAACCGGAGAAATCGACTGCGCTGCCTACGAGCCCACCCGCCAGTTTCGCGACGTTTCAAAGAAGCTTGTGGTCGGGGACAAAATTGTTGCCTATGGTGGGGTTAAAGAGAAGCCCGAGCTACCCCTTACCATAAACTTGGAAAAACTTTCGATCCTAAAGCTTGTGCCTGTGCTACGAAAAGTTAATCCGATGTGCCCACGCTGCGGCAAGCGGATGAAGTCTGAAGGGAAGAGTAAGGGATATTCGTGTAAACGGTGCAAGGTTAGGGTGCCAGCCAGCGCGGCAAAAATCTTGGAGGTACAGAGGGAGATCGGAGTGGGTGCTTTCGAAGTTCCACCACGTGCTCGTAGGCATCTAGCTCGGCCCCTCGTGCGGGTTGCATATCCAAGGAGAGAATATTGATGGAAAAACGCGTCAAACATATCGAGCTCAAGCCTGAGATGCGGGTCGACGAACTCGTGGAGGAGATGGGCAAATCGGGCGTCTTCAGTGCAGGGAGGGTCGCAAAGGCTGTTGAAATTTATCACGAGATGCTCAAGGCTGGGTCGACAATTTTCATGGGTGTTGGAGGCGCGATGGTCCCCGGAGGTCTTCGCCGAGTTCTGACCCAAGCAATAAGTGAAGAACTTGTCAACGTCATCGTCACCACTGGCGCGAACGTGACCCATGATCTCATCGAGGCATTCGGTGGCTACCATGCGCGGGGCGAGGCCCTAGTGGATGATGCCGGGTTGCGCAAGCGAGGCATAAGCCGCATCTTCGATGTCTATGTCCCGCAGCAGATTTTCGAACTCTTCGAGGACAAGATTCAACCAATTTTCGCTGAAGTCACGAAGAAGGGAGCGCGAATTTCATCGGCTGAACTCCTCCGCAGAATCGGATCACACCTTGAGGATAAAAATTCTTTCGTAAAAGCCGCTGCAACCAAAAATGTGCCTGTCTTCTGCCCGGCGATAGCGGATTCAATCCTCGGGCTTCAGGCGTGGCTTTACTCACAGGAACACGAGCTGAACATCGATTGCCTACGCGATGTGCAGGAGATGGTCGAGTTGGCAAGCAACGCTAAGGAACCTGGGGCGGTGTTGCTAGGCGGGGGTGTCCCAAAGAACTTCATCTTCCAGAGCATGTTACTCGCGCCTAAATCTTTCAAATACGCAATTCAGGTCACGATGGATCGCCCTGAGCCCGGAGGGTTAAGTGGAGCAACCCTCGACGAGGCAAAATCATGGGGCAAAGTTACGCCAGATGCAAAACTAGTTACTGTGATCGGCGACGTGACAGTTATCCTCCCCCTGCTAGTCGCTTCGGTACTCAGGAGACTCAAGTGATGATTATCGGACTCGACCTCGCCGGCGTTCCGAAGAACCCTAGCGGTTTTGCACGACTTTCAAACAACAAGTTTCAGACTAGCTTGATTTACTCTGACGAAGAAATCTTGGAGCAATGTACGCGCTCGGGTGTCAAGCTGGTTGCGATCGATGCCCCACTTAGTCTGCCTCAGCAGGGAAACTTGAGGCGAGCCGACACGCTGCTCACCCAGCGCGGCTTCCGGGTCTTTCCTCCTACTTTCGCCGGCATGCGGTCGCTCACGGAGCGAGGGATACGCCTCGCAGACATGCTTCGAGCGAAAGATCTTCGAGTCATAGAGATACACCCCCGAACTTCAGGCATGATCCTCTTTAAAACCCCTGACCGTAGTCAATGGATGGTCAAGCTCAAGAGAAAGGGGATGAGATTGAAAGAAAACGCAAGCGAACATGAAATCGACGCGGCTCTAGCTGCGCTGACCGGTGCACTCCATCTTAAAGGAAAAACTGAAGAAGTCGGCGAAACCAGCGAAGGAACTATAATCATTCCTCGTGGAGAGTTGTGAGTTCTCGGACTCGCGCCGCATTTTTAGAAATGGAAGAAATTGCAAACCCCGTTACATCACCAATTTTTTTGAGAGGAACTTTTTCACCACTTGCCTCTGCTGCAAGGTAAAGTACGGCCGCTGAGAGTGAAAGTGGGTGCCTCGTCTGTTTGAATTTTTTGGGCAAAGAGCGATAAAGCTCGTGAGCGTGCTTGATCATCTGTGTAGAAAATCCTAGCTGAACGGCGAAACGGTTGATGTAATCGTCGGTTGAAATGCGAGGCAACTTAAGCTTCAACTTTTGAGTGAAAAATTTTGTGAGCCGACGAAGATTACGTGAAGCCTCATAGTTTCCTATGCCCAAACGAGCCGTAAGTGTGCGAGAAATTTCACCCTCTGTGCGCGGTAACCCTCTCAGCCTGCATGTAATAAATGTAAGCGCAGCGAGAACTTGGTGAGTTCCTCTGCCTCCAGTCAACCTCGCTGCCCTAGCCCTCCGATAAAGGACGCTTATCTCGGCTTTGATCCCCTTGGGCAGCGATAGGTCCTCGCATAACTTGTCCAACTCTATTAACGCCTCACGTAAACTTCGCTGCTCCCATGTGTTTGCACGCGAACGTTGCTGCCAGAGCTGCATCCGCCTCAGGCTGGCGCGCCAGCTTGGGGGTAAATCCTTCGAAACACTGAACTTGCTCCCCAACCCAAAATCATGCTGCGTCACGTCGATGCCCGCGGTCACGTCTGCGCGCTCCAATTCCTCCCCCGGCCTCCTGCGCCACTCCGGCTTGAGTTCGAGCGAGCGCTCCATGAGCACGAGGCCACAGCGCGTGCAGATGTGCTCCCCTCTAAGCGTGTCGTGTAGTACCGCTGAACTGCTGCATGAAGGGCAGCGCATCTAAAAAACCTCAGATCGCACTACTTCAGGGCAAGCGTTTTCTCAACCGTTTCTCGTCCAAAGATTCGGGAAATCTCCTCATCCTTCAGCAGCGCTTCAAGCGGGCCCTTAAGCCTGAACCCTGTGAACACATCGATGAAGGCCTGTTGGAGCTTGGGCTTGTCCTCTAGCGCGCCCAGCAGCGCATCCATCCGCTGATCCTGTGAAACACTCAGTGAGGAATGTAGGAGTTGCCCAGCCCTCAGCTCGGCATCAAACTCGGCTCGCCATTGCCGTTCGTAATCGGCCAGCCCTCCCATCGAAACATCGCCCTCGGTAATCGCGTCGATTGCTACCTTGCCAGCGATTTCCCCGCAGCGCAGTGCGTAACGAAGCCCTTGTCCCGATAACGCATAGATTTGGCCAGCCGCGCCTCCAGCTGCGATTATCCCGTTTGCGCATGTCTGGTTCAACGGTCCCTCAAGAGGAAGCTGACCGCGGAATGCCGCCACCGGCACCGCTCGCTCGAGTCTGGGCACGCCACGCCTACCTATGAATTCGTCTAGAGCGGCATCCGGGTGGATACGCACTCCTTGGACTCCTGCCATCGCGAAGCGCTTACCGAAGGGATAAACCCAAGCGTGCCCGAGCGGGGCGAAGTATGAGGTAAAAAACAAGTCCGCGCTTTCATCGTTTGTCACGTTCACCATCAGATACTCATTGCTCAGCGCGAGCAGCTCACGCTTCCAATCTCGCTTCAGCACCTTCCTGAGCAGCAAGCTCGACCACTCGCCCCTAGCGCCCGTAGCGTCTATTATTAGTTCGCTCTCGATTCGCTCGGCCCAATCTCCGGCTTCGACATGGACTCCACGCACGTCATCCCCGCTCACTAAGAGTTCCTTGACTGGGGAGCCCACCCAGAGCTCGGCGCCGCTCGCTACAGCCTCCGCGGCTAAGAACTTGTCAAACAGGCGCCGGTCAACGATGGCACCGAAGTCCCCGCTTATAGAAAGCTCCTTGTGGCGCGAGTGAAGCCTTACTTCCTTCATGTTTGCGACGATCGATTCTTTAAGGGGGTGAGTTATCACATCTGCAGGCACCCAAGTAGCGGCTTGGGTCTGTCCACCTATCTGAGCCTGCAGCTCGAGCAGTAACACTTTCCCCCCCTCGGCTGCTGCCACTCTTGCCGCAGCTAATCCGGCTGGACCACCTCCAGCCACAACTACATCATATCTTTCAACCATTTGTCTCCCCTCCTCCTTTGGTTGTTAGTTATTTATTAGATGGAAAATTTTCACCACAGACTATTATAAATTAGCATGCAAAACTCTAAAACGGTGCTTCGATTGCGACGCTTTAAGCGCCGCGGAAAGGAAAGGAAGGGAAGCAAAAAAGACCAAGAACTCGAACGAAAGCGGCTCAAGCGTATGCTAAAGAAAGGCCTCGAAGAGAAACAGATTTTTGAGGAAGAGGATTAATCTTTTGCTCGTTCGGGCGGGATGGTAAAGCAGACCACCCCTGGCTTCGGCTCGTAGATGTGGCCAGCCTCCTTCTCCCCTGTCAAAATCCCGTCGACTTCCTCGCGCGCGAGCCCAACCTTCCCGGCTATGTCAACAATCTCCTCAACCTCAATCATTCCGCTAGGATCCTTGCTAGCCAGTGCTCGCATCGCGCGAAGTATGAAGTCGACCTTGACCTCTTGGCTCCGCAACACTAGCGCTGCCCTGCGCTTCTTCGCCGGGGGCGCCGCCGCTTCGGCGGTGACGTAGGTGCTTATATCGAGCTCCACAATGAAGGGTTTGCCGCAGATGGGACAAGTTACTTCGATGCGCTGGCGCATTTTGCCACCACCCCTTAATGTCCTCTCCCACTTTTTAAGGTTGAGATGCTACACGCAAATCGACAACTACTTTTTGGAGCTCGGCAAAGGATATCACGGTCTAATGAAATTCGTCGCGGACAGCATGCTCGGCAAGCTGGCGCGCTGGCTCAGGCTAGCTGGCCACGACGTTACTTACATAGGTGATCTTAGGGTGCCCGCGAACGAGCAGGACGATGTCTTGCTTGAGCGAGCCAAACTTCAGCGAAGGGTGCTGCTGACGTGCGACTTGATCCTGCACCGTCGCGCCAAGCGGGCAGGCATCCGGAGTGCCTATGTCGAGAGCAATGATGTCGTTAGACAGCTCGTCGAAGTCTCTAAACGCTGTAGGCAGAAGATCGAGATCAAGCCTGAGAACTCCAGATGTCCGATGTGTAATGGTTCGCTCAAGCTTGCGAGCAAGGACGAAGTCAAGAACCTGGTTCCCGCAACTGTGCTAAAAGCGCAACGGGAGTTCTGGCGATGCGGGAAGTGTGGCAAGACATACTGGCATGGCACACATTGGAAGACAATACTTGAAATGGCATCGCGATACAATCGAATAGTGGGGTAAATTCTATGCTCACGCTCGAGGAAGGAAAGCTGCTGGTAAAGCTCGCTCGGCGCACAATCGAAACCTACCTGTGCGAGGGCAGAAAACCACAGGCCCCGAAAGTGCCTGCGAAATTACGCGAACGTCGAGGCGTTTTCGTTACCCTGAACAAAGGAGGTAAACTTCGAGGGTGCATAGGCCACCCGCTCCCCCAAATGCCTCTTATCGATGCCGTGATAGATTCCGCAATTAGTTCCGCGACCCGCGATCCTCGCTTCCCGTCGATAACCCCTGAGGAGCTCCCCGAAGCAGAGATCGAGGTGAGTGTGCTATCGAAGCCCGAAGTCATCAAGGTCAAGAGCCCACGCGAATATCCGAAACACATCGCGATTGGCAGGGACGGCCTAATCATCGAGTGGTCTGGTTACGCAGGCCTGCTCTTGCCTCAGGTGCCCGTCGAATGGGGGTGGGATACTGAGGAGTTCCTCTCACATACCTGCATGAAAGCGGGATTAATGCCCGACTACTGGCTCCGTGAGGGGGTGCGCATAAGCAAGTTCTCAGCCCAAGTGTTTAAAGAGAGAAAACCCTGTGGCGAAATCGAAGAACGCGCACTCACCGGGAGAAAAGATTGAAGGAATTTTCGAGCTTTTTAAAACAAAACCAACCTTTAAATACCCGAAATCTCAAAAACTCAAAGGAGAGGTGAGAAGATGGAACAAATCTCAAGAGATGAGCGTATTTCATCTATTGAAAACAAATTAAATTCATTAATTCAAAGATTATCAGTTTTGGAGCGCAGATTGAGCATTTTGGAGCGTTCCCCTGGCACTTTGAAAGCACCGACACCCCTACCGAGGCCAACCTCTTCCCAGCCAACCAAGATAAACCACAACTACCTCAACCGAGCTATAAGAACTGCGCGACGTGACTACGAGCGAAAATACAGGTAGTCTGACACCATCGGTGAAGCGATGCGCGGTGAATACTGGCACGCCGCATTTTGGTTGTTAGTTGTTGGAAGCTGGATTTTCGGCGTCGCTTATGGACGATGGGGCGGTGGTGGGGAATTCTTCGTTGACCTCAGCCAAGCCGTACGCGTGCCCTCGCCACTCGAACTAGGTGCTTGGTGGCAGCCGCTCGTTTACTTCGCATTCACCGTCCTCGCGACCTTCGTGCTCGCCCAGCTCTTCTTCGGCGTGGGGGCTGCTGTCTTCATTTTCTCGCGAGGGGTTTATGACAGCGTGCTCATCACCCAACTTGAGCAAATGGTGGGAGGTTGGTCCTTCCTACATATCCCGGCCAACGATTTCTGGGTGGTTCTGTTCATCGTACTCATCTTGACCGTGAACCTGCCGCTCTGCCTGTGGGCCGCGCATCTGGGTACTCGACGGGCAATACGCATGTGGTATCGTCTCCGTGGAAGGCCCCTAAAGCCAGAGGTTAGCGCGGGGCCCGTGCCGACCTTGTTGCTCATCCTTGCCGCCTCGGTAGCCGCGGGCCTGGTTGGAGCGTTAGTTATCTCTTATACGCAAGCTTTTTAAAGGGGAACTTTTAAAAACAAAGGAGATACACGAACGGTGAACGAATGCGCACTACTGTGAGCATAATCAAAGCTGATATAGGTTCTGTGGCTGGCCATCATATAGTCCATCCTAAACAAATCGAAGCTGCTAAACAACACCTAGAAAAAGCCCGTAAAGAGGGCTTGATCACAGACTATTATGTTTTCCACTGCGGCGACGATCTGGAGCTATTGATGACTCATGGAAATGGAGAAAACAACCCGAATATACATGAGTTTGCGTGGAACACGTTTACAGAAATAAGTGAAACCGTCTCTAAGCCGCTAAAGCTTTACGCGGCTGGACAAGATTTGCTGGGCGAAGCCTTCTCGGGCAATGTGAAGGGCATGGGGCCGGGTGTTGCTGAAATGGAGTTCGAAGAAAGAAAGAGTGACCCCATAGTAGTTTTTGCTGCTGACAAGACAGAACCTGGCGCATGGAACCTTCCGCTATTCAAGATATTCGCGGACCCCTTTAGCACCGCAGGCTTGGTAATCGATCCGTCCATACATGGTGGCTTCACATTCAGGGTAATGGACGTCATGGAAAACAAAACTGTAGACTTAGTATGTCCAGCGGAGATGTACGACTTGATTGCCCTGCTAGGTACTCCGGGGCGCTACGTGATCGAAAGGATATACCGCTCATCGGACAAACTGTTGGCGTCTGTGGCGAGCACCTCTAGGTTAAGCCTCATCGCAGGGCGGTACGTTGGAAAGGACGACCCAGTTTGCATTGTAAGAGGACAACACGGCTTGCCGTCCGTAGGCGAAGTATTGGCGCCTT
>CAZESD010000002.1:0-90903 GCA_964514945.1 Hadarchaeota archaeon (SeqCode) | reverse complement strand
GAAAATGTCACACGAGCCGCCGCGACACCTTCATGAGCATCAACGACATCCCGATGGGAAAGGTCAGCAAGCGTGAGCTGAAGCTTTTCCGCGATGACTACAACCACGCGAGTCAGAAGGGTAAAGTGGAGGTGGATGGAAAATTCGAGCCCAAGGTGGCTCTCCTGAAGGTCACGCCGGGGATGCCTTCGAGTGTCATCGAGGGGATGCTCAGGGCAGGGGACAAGGGCATCGTGCTTGAGGGAACTGGGCTGGGGCATGTGCCGGAGTCCTTGTTCAATGGTATAAAGCGCGCCGTGGCAAAGGAGGTGCCGGTGGTGATGACCTCGCAGTGCCTCTGGGGAAGGGTCGACATGAAGGTCTACTCAACGGGTCGCGACCTGCTCCAGCTGGGCGTTATACCCGGGGAGGATATGCTTCCAGAAGTTGCCTGGGTGAAATTGATGTGGGCTCTCGGCCATGCTAAAAATTCAAAAGAAGTTTCCCAACTCATGCAAACCAATCTGGCCGGTGAGATCACTCCCAGAACTAGGCCTGATGTGTTCCTGAAGCCTGCTTTCGCTCCAACTCCGTGAGTAGGTTAAATGGTTAAGTTCAACTTTTTAGATTGCCCTTGATGTGTAAAAACTAAAAAATTTAATCAGGAAAAGTTTGGAAGAAATTAGGGTGAGGACTTTACCGAAGTAGAAGAAATTCTAATTGAGACGGGTGAAAACGTAAGGAAATGATAACTACAGTTTATAATCTGCAAAAACAAAATATTAATCGGCGGCGTGCCTAGATGGAGAGGTTAAAACAAAGCGTGCGAATGCGCGGTGAAACCGATAAAGTGCTTTCACCGTTATGGGCGTTCGTTCCGCTCCTATTTTTCGCCGCAGCAGCAAGTATCGCGGTTGTAGGATTTTTAATTTGGAGGTGGGAAATCCCTGCAAGAATCACCCTGGTACATGCTGCCTTCATCGCGGTTATTGCCTTGGTGGGCATCACAGGAGCTCTATTGCTACTAATTCTAATTTACAAGCTAATCAAGCGCAGGAATGAACACTTCAAGCGCCATCAACTACTGGAGGAAGATATAGTCAGAGTTCTTGCCGCATCGGCAGGGAAAAAAAGAGCCAAAATTGAAGATAAGCTGGCGTCCATTGAGCGAAGCACCAGAGAGGCAAGACTAAGTGAGAAGGAGCAACCAGCCTTCCTGTGGGCTATTTTATGTTTTTTCATACCCTTCGTCGCTTTGTATGTCGCCTATTTTCTAATGAGGGACTTTTACCGCCACGAAAGACGTGAGGACTTCTTTCTGGAAGATTTGGAAAAAACCGCTGAACCCATCGTGGCTTTAGAAATGCCGCGCCGGTTTCACTCGATTCCGGACCGAAACGTAATCCTCTATCTTGTGTTGACCATACTGACGGCAGGTATTTTCGGTGTCTATTGGTTGTACTCCCTAATAGTCGACCCGAACAACCATTTCAACCACCAAGTCGCCTGGGAAAACAAACTGCTTTCCTCACTGTCGAAGAGAACCCGCGCCTGAGATAGGTTCGTGAAACAAGAATACGCTACTTCAAATCAGGAGACTTTGACTATTTCGAAGTTCGTCCCCCATTAGACGCAACTCTCTTTCCTAAAAAAGCTGGAGTATTGGGGGTGGGTGGGTCAACCTATTTACTAAAATACCCCACAGTCAAAAATTGAGGCGGTGATATGGAGCCAGGCTACGAAAAACTCGGTCTCCGCGTCGGGTTTGAGATACATCAGGAACTCAACACTCACAAGCTGTTCTGTAACTGTCCCTCGAGACTGCGCGAGGAGGAACCGCCGCTGAAGGTGAGGCGCAGACTGCGCCCGACCCAGAGTGAGATGGGGGCGGTGGACCGTGCCGCGCTGGCCGAAGCTCTGAAAGGTAAGGGGTTTGTGTATCAGGTCTATCCAGACAGCGTATGTCTTGTGGAGCTGGATGATGAACCACCGCATCCCGTTAACGAGGAAGCGCTCAACATAGCCCTCGAGGCGGCGTTGCTCCTCGGAGCCAAGCCGGTCGACGAGGTGCACACGATGCGCAAGATAGTAATAGACGGTAGCAACACATGCGGTTTCCAGCGTACTGCCCTAGTGGCGCTAGATGGGGGGATTGAGACCGACGGCAAGAGTTTCAGAATACCAACAATCTGTCTAGAGGAAGACGCTGCTAGGAAGATGGATGAAAATCCAGAGTATGCGAACTACCGGCTGGACCGGCTGGGAATTCCGCTCGTCGAGATCGCCACCGGGCCGGATTTTTCGGACCCTGAGACACCAGCGAAGGCAGCCCTCTACATCGGACAAATCCTGCGGGCCACCGGGAAGGTCAAGCGGGGCATCGGGACGATTCGTCAAGACATAAACATCTCGATCGCAGACGGTGCCCGTCAGGAGATCAAGGGAGTGCAGGAACTCTCGCTGATCTCGGATGTCATCGAGCGAGAGGTGAGGAGACAGCTCGCCCTGTTAGAAATTCGCGATGAATTGAAACGAAGGGGGGCAGGAAAGGTGGAATGGAAGGGCACCGATGTTGCAGAGATTTTTTCCGGTACCAAGTCCGGCGTCATCCGCAGGGAGATCGGAGCTGGAGGGAGGGCGCTCGCAGTAAAATTACCCAAGTTCGCGGGTATTCTCGGCAGGGAATTGCAACCGGGACGTAGATTCGGCACGGAACTCGCGGACCAAGCAAGACTTTACGGAAAGGTTGGAGGCATTTTCCACACGGATGAGCTGCCCGGATATGGGATTTCAGAGGAAGAGACCGATAAACTGAGAAGCACGATCGGAGCTGCGGAGGATGATGTCGTCGTGCTCGTGGTAGGTGATAAAGAGAGAACAGAAATTGCGTTAAAAGCTGTTGTGGATAGGGCGAACCAAGCGCTCCGAGGTGTACCGGAGGAGACACGCCGAGCCCTGCGCGATGGAAACACAGAATTCATGCGCCCGCTGCCTGGTGCAGAGCGAATGTATCCGGAAACGGACATCCCGCCAATTCCAATTACTAGGGATAGGTTAAACAGGATAAGAAGAAAATTACCGGAGCTCCCTGAACAGAAAGTTAAGCGATTTATCAAAGAATACCACTTGAGCCAAAATTTAGCCAGCCGCATAAGCCTTTCAGAAAATGTTGCTCTGTTTGAAGAGATAGTAAAAAAATGTCGTGTAGACCCCACATTAGTTGCTTCCACTTTAGAAGAAACACTGGTAAGCCTTCGGAGAGATGGGGTCCCAGTCGAAAATCTCAATAAGAAGCATTTAGAGGGCACGTTTAAACTCCTCTCGCTCCGGAAAATCATAAGGGAATCCATTCCCCAGATCCTTAGCGCCTTAGCGAGGAAACCACGGGAAAGGGTTGAGAAAATTCTGGATGAACTTGGTCTCAAAGCGATGTCGATACGTGAACTTAAGGGCTTGGTTTCTGGAATTGTGGATAATAATATTGAGATGATCAGGCGGCAAGGAGAAAAATCGCATAAAAAATTAATGGGCATTGTAATGAAAGAAGTTCGTGGTAAAGCAGATGGTCAACTTGTAAGCAAACTCCTGCAAAAAGAAATCAAACGATGCCTGAGCAAATAGGTTTGTCACTATATTTTGGTTTTTTATTTTTACTTTTTTTGATGTAAAATCATTTTAAATTAACTTAATTTTCACTATTTTTTGCCAAAAATATCAAATTTTGAAAAAAATCACGAAAAAAGTTCTTATAACCGCAAACTTTTTTAACTTAAAGTCACAAAAGCGCATGGCTATGATGCAAGGTAGGAAGGATAACCTCACTTGCGGAGTTTTAAACCAACGTAAGGAGGATGTAAAATGGAAAAACATTCTATGTATGAAAAGCATGTTAGCATCATCGTTTCCCTATTGTTCGTTGTTTCTTTGATGTCCGTTGCAATTTCCAGTATTCCCATTGTGAGTGCTCAGGTATCTGAGTGGCAACCTTATACGGATTATACTGTCGGCGATGTTGTTTCGTATCAGGGGGTTCTCTACGAGTGCAGGCAGTCTCATACTTCGTTGCCCGGCTGGGAACCGCCTAACGTGCCCGCATTATGGTTAGAGATCGAAGGAGAACCACCGCCAGAAGATACGACGCCTCCGGCAGCTCCTACAGGTCTCACGGCTACTGCTGTTAGCTCTTCGCAGATCAACTTGGACTGGGCCAACAACACCGAGGGCGACCTAGACCATTACAATGTCTACCGGAGCACGACGAGCGGCTTCACTCCTGGCCCCGGAACCTTCGTGGCTTCGACGACCACGAGCAGCTACTCGAACACGGGTCTTAGTGCTTCCACCACCTACTACTACAAGGTGACTGCAGTGGACACGAGCAACAACGAGTCAAGTCCTTCAGCGCAGGCGAGCGCAACTACCGAGGAAGGACCACCACCACCTGGAGGCTGGGATTTCGAGTGCCACTCTTACACCCACCCATACCTTACTACGCTGTCCGCTGCTGGAATTGAGTCGGAGCTGGACCAGGTGGACGCTGCCTTCCAAGCTCATGGTTTAGGCACACCACGACATCACGCATACCCATACGGAGAATATAATTCTACGGTTATTAGCGCACTCCAATCGCATGGGCGACTTAGTGGCAGAGCAGCTTGGGCTGTGACCGGCTCCCTTAACACCCCTCCTGTAAACTGGTACGAAATGAATTCTGTAGAGATACAATCGTCAACAGCTGTTAGTACCATCACGGGATACATAGATCAAGCAATAACGAATGACGCGTTGTTACTGATATTCACCCACAGAGTGATGGACCCGGCTCCCCAGTATGGCTGTACACCAACAACGCTTAGCTCAATATGTAGCTACCTCTCTGGTAGTGTAACGGTTATGTCAATGGCGCAGGCATACAACTCTTACGACGGCTCACAGGCGATCGTAGTGCTCCAATTCGACGACGGTTGGAAAACTGACTACACCACCACATGGGGAATACTCTCAGGGTACGGCTTCGTAGGCACTAGCTACATCTACCCGGACGCCCAAGACGGGAATTGGACCGATTTCCTGAGCTGGGCAGAGGTAGAAGAGATGGCAGAGGCAGAGGCACCACCGCCAGAAGATACGACGCCTCCGGCAGCTCCGACGGGTCTCACGGCTACTGCTGTTAGCTCTTCGCAGATCAACTTGGACTGGGCCAACAACACCGAGGGCGACCTAGACCATTACAATGTCTACCGGAGCACGACCAGCGGGTTCACTCCTGGTCCCGGAAACTTCGTGACTGAGAGGACTGTGAGCAGCTACTCGAACACTGGTCTTAGTGCTTCCACCACGTACTACTACAAGGTGACCGCCGAGGACACGAGCGGCAACGAGTCTGACCCCTCAGCGCAGGCGAGCGCGACTACTGAGGAAGAAGCAGAACCCCCGCCACCATCAGCTGGAGACTGGAATTTCGAGTGCCACTCTTACACCCACCCACAGAGTATCACTGCCTCAGAAATGCAGCAGGTGAACGATGCCTTCGCAGCACATGGTCTTCCAGCACCACTGCATCATGCATACCCCTTCGGAAACGTAAATCAATCAGTAGCTGCAGCGTACAGACTCAGTGGCAGAACAGTAGGGGGCATCATGGAGACAGCATATCCTGTGCCCAACTGGTATCAATTGAAGGCTACAGAGATACAATCGGGGACAGCTTGGAGTACTATTCAAGGATGGGTAGATCAGTGCATATCGCAGGTTGGGATGCTACATATATTCTCCCACAGGGTGACGGACCCCGCCCCCCAGTATGGCATGACGCCAGCAATGCTTAATCAACTATTGGATTACCTCGTTACAAAGCAAAATGCCGGTCAACTAACGGTCATGACGATGAGGGATGCATACGACGCTTGGAACGGCACAGCTCCGATCGTAGTGATTAGTTTCGACGACGGTTGGCTAAGTGACTACACCACCACATGGGGAATATTCAAAGCACACGGCTTGCTAGGTACGAGCTACATCTACCCGCAACCCATGGACGAGATGTGGACTGAGTTCATGAGCTGGGCGCTGGTAGAGGAGATGGCTGGACTGAGAGCGGCACGACCGGCACCTGGTCCCTCCGTCACGCGCGCTGGAGTCAGGGAGTCCACTTACGGCATAAGCCCATTCCCGAGTGCAGAAGAGTGGACAAACGACATGAATACCATGGCGAGTTATTGGTCCGGCTCTCAACCAACCGCAATCTGGATAGTTGGGATCATGGATGTTCCCCTCGGGAGCAATATGACCCTACAATTCCCAGAGCCGGCTGGGGGTCCCTACTCGAATATAACATTCGAAAGCACGGACATGCACGAGAGCTACCTTGACTACTTCGATACCCACGGGATAGACGTATGGCTGCAGGTCGAACCGGCGTTTGCAGATATGAATACTCTGATCGACCTAGTATTTGACCAGTATGGACACCACTCTTGTGTAAAAGGCTTCGGTGTGGATTGCGAGTGGTACAGATATACCGCGCAAGACGAATGGGGTATACCAGTGACTGACTCTAACGCGCAAACTTGGGAAAGCAGAGTAAAGTCCCACAACAGCAATTATACGTTGTTCCTCAAGCACTTCAATTATACTTGGCTGCCGCCGAGTTACAGAGGGGATATAATTTTTGTCAGTGATAGCCAAGATTTCAATTGGGAAGAATTGATTACTCCCGAGGATAAATTAGATGCACTGGTTTACGAGGCCACCATTCACTGGGCCCCATGGTTCTACCCCAACCCCGTATGGTTCCAGATCGGATATGAGTCCGACCAGAATTGGTGGGAAACCCTAGCTAATCCACCGAAGAACATCGGAGATGCGATAGACGCTGAAACCACCCAAGATACAGGAATATTCTGGGTAGACTTTACCCTGAGAGATGTGTTCCCTTATGAACCACCGCCAGAAGATACGACGCCTCCGGCAGCTCCTACAGGTCTCACGGCTACTGCTGTTAGCTCTTCGCAGATCAACTTGGACTGGGCCAACAACACCGAGGGCGACCTAGACCATTACAATGTCTACCGGAGCACGACCAGCGGGTTCACTCCTGGTCCCGGAAACTTCGTGACTGAGAGGACTGTGAGCAATTACTCGGACACGGGTCTCAGTGCTTCCACCACCTACTACTACAAGGTGACCGCTGTTGACACGAGCAACAACGAGTCGAACCCCTCAGCGCAGGCGAGTGCGACCACCGAGGCAGCACCGCCACCACCAACTATGACCGCTTACTATTGCGACGTCGACTCGATGTCATCTGCCCTCCCGATGACCGTCGGAGGCAACCTGAACTCGAAGACTGAGGCGACGAGCTCTGAGTATACCGCGATAGCAAGCTCCGACGGCAGTCGATGGACGACGCCAGACCCGGGTTATGGAGACGAGGTCTTCCTCTGGTTGGAAATGTATACCGAGATGGCGGTTGAGACTATCGGCAGTATCGAGCTTCACTTTGAAGGATACCTCTCGAGCGAATCGGCCAACTTCAGCATATGGGCTCGCGATTTGGTCAACGGTGAATGGGACCAAATAGGCACCACCGAGTCAATCGCTACGGGTGCGGATGGCACGATTACCAGAACCATAACTGCCAATATTGCTAACTACATCGATGCTAGCGGAAAGATAATTTGGGGCGTGTACGAAAGTGCGGACTCACGGTCGCTAAACATCGACTACGTGTATGCGTTGTTTACCGAGGCAGCACCAGACACGACGCCTCCGGCAGCTCCTACAGGCCTCACTGCCACTGCTGTTAGCTCTTCGCAGATTAACCTGGATTGGAACAACAACACCGAGGGCGACCTAGACCACTACAACGTCTACCGGAGCACGACCAGCGGCTTCACTCCTGGTGCCGGAACCTTCGTGGGCCAGACGACCTCAAGCAGCTACTCGGATACTGGACTAAGTGCTTCCACCACCTACTACTACAAGGTGACCGCCGTCGACACGAGCGGCAACGAGTCAAGTCCTTCAGCGCAGGCAAGCGCGACCACCGAGGAAGGAGCACCACCGATGATGCACGCTGGGTTAAGGGCTTCCAGTTATGGCGTAAGCCCATTCCCGGATGCAGAAGAGTGGGAAACCGACATGAAGGAAATGGCGAGTTATTGGCCCGGCTCTCAACCAACCGGAATCTGGTTAGTGGGATTAATGGAGCCCCCCGACGTACTTGGAAGCAATTGTCACCTAGAATTCCCAGAACCGGCTGGGGGTCCCTACCAGAATATAACATTCGAAAGCACGGACCTCCACGAGAGCTACTTTGACTACTTCGACACCCACGGGATAGACGTGTGGCTGCAGGTCGAACCAGGGGATGCAAATATGAATACTCTGATTGACCTAGTATTGGACCAGTATGGACATCACTCGTGTGTAAAAGGCTTCGGCTTGGACGTGGAGTGGTACACGACTACGGGTGCATCAGTGACTGACTCTAACGCGCAAACTTGGGAAAGCAGAGTAAAGTCCCACAACAGCAGCTATACGCTCTTCATCAAGTTCTGGAATATAGATCGGACGCCGCCGAGTTACAGAGGAGATATAATTTTTGTCGATGACAGCCAACAGTTTAGTAGTCTCGCTGAAATGGTTTCCGAGTTCGCAAACTACTGGGCTCCCGAGTTTTATCCCAACCCCGTATGGTTCCAGTACGGATACGAGGCCGACCAGGTTTGGTGGCAAAACCTAACTAATCCGCCGAAGGACATCGGAGATGCGATAAACGATGCAATTCCGCAGGAGTGCGGACTTTTCTGGGTAGATTTTACCATGAGAGATGTGTTTCCCCCTGAGGGGGACACGACGCCTCCTGCAGCGCCAACCGGCCTTACCGCGACTGCTGTGAGTTCCTCGCAGATTAACCTGGACTGGAACAACAACACCGAGGGCGACCTGGACCACTACAACGTCTACCGGAGCACGACCAGCGGCTTCACTCCTGGTGCCGGAACCTTCGTGGGCCAGACGACCTCAAGCAGCTACTCGGACACTGGACTCAGCTCGAGCACCACCTACTACTACAAGGTGACCGCTGTTGACACGAGCAACAACGAGTCGAACCCCTCAGCGCAGGCGAGTGCGACCACCGAGGCAGCACCGCCACCACCAACTATGACCGCTTACTATTGCGACGTCGACTCGATGTCATCTGCCCTCCCGATGACCGTCGGAGGCAACCTGAACTCGAAGACTGAGGCGACGAGCTCTGAGTATACCGCGATAGCAAGCTCCGACGGCAGTCGATGGACGACGCCAGACCCGGGTTATGGAGACGAGGTCTTCCTCTGGTTGGAAATGTATACCGAGATGGCGGTTGAGACTATCGGCAGTATCGAGCTTCACTTTGAAGGATACCTCTCGAGCGAATCGGCCAACTTCAGCATATGGGCTCGCGATTTGGTCAACGGTGAATGGGACCAAATAGGCACCACCGAGTCAATCGCTACGGGTGCGGATGGCACGATTACCAGAACCATAACTGCCAATATTGCTAACTACATCGACGCTGACGGAAAGCTAATCTGGGGCGTGTACGAAAGTGCGGACTCACGGTCGCTAAACATCGACTACGTGAATATGGTTTACTCCACTGAGGAAGCACCGCCAGAGGGTAATCTAGCTTTGAATCAACCAGCATATGCGTCGACCGAAGAGAGTTCGTCTCTGACTGCGGAAATGGCGGTGGATGGCGACACTTCGACACGCTGGGCCAGCCAGGACCCGGCACCCGGCGACGAGTGGATCTACGTTGACTTGGGCGCAACGGCGACGATTAACCGCGTGGTGCTAAACTGGGAGGTGGCTTACGCTTCCGCCTACGAGATTCAGGTCTCGGACGACGCCAGCAGTTGGACCACGATTTACTCCACCTCCAGCGGTGATGGAGGCATTGATGACTTGGGTGTCTCTGGCACCGGCCGTTACGTCCGCGTATACTGCACTGTGCGGGGCACATCGTACGGCTACTCGCTGTGGGAGTTCGAGGTCTACGGTACGACCTAAAATGAAAAGGGGATAAACGCCGAAAATCTCCTTTTCTCTTTTTGTTTTTTTAATCCAAGCGCGCCGCCACGTCAATAACGAAATCCCCTTATTATTCTGTCACCTCAGCCTCCAGTTCCAAAAGCAATAACGACTGGTATAAATTATGCTTATAAAACCTTGTTTTTTTCACGACTAAAATTGAGCGTAAAAGGGCTGATAAAGACAGATTACGTAACTTTTTTATAGATTAAAAATTCTATTTTATACGCAATGATGCAAGGTAGGAAGGATAACCTCACTTGCAGAGTTTTAAACCGATTTAAAAGGAGGATGAAAAAATGGAAAAACACTCGATGTATAAAAAGAATGTTAGTATCATCATTTCCCTGTTACTTTTGACATCGTTGTTATCCATTGCTACTATTCCAATTGCAAGCGCCGCGGAAGCCACAATACAGCCAAGTGCTGACTCCTACATGAATGAAGGGGCCAAGGATACTAATTATGGAGGACAATCGTACATCGAAGTCAGCTCTAAGCCATCTGCTTGGGGTAATGCACGTGGAATTATCGAATTTGATTTATCAAGCATTCCATCGGGGTCAACAATCACGTCAGTAACTTTATCCCTCTACCTGTATTCGACACGCGGGACCAACCGGACTTATTGTCTCCATAAAGTGACGAAGAACTGGACTGAAAGCGGAGTCACTTGGAACAAATATGATGGGACAAACAACTGGACTACTTCTGGCGGGGATTATGAAGCTACAGCCAGCGCCACCGTAACCGCAGGCGCTGTATATAATACCTGGGTAGATTGGAGTAGTTCTGCCCTCGCCAGCGACGTTTCGGACTTCGTTAATAACCCGTCCACCAACTTTGGCTGGATCATAAAAGACCAGACTGAAGGCTCTAGTAACCAAGATTGGGTCCGGTTCTACTCCAAGGAGCACACCGACACAACCCTGAGGCCCAAACTCACGGTGACTTACACAGCTGAGGCAGACACGACGCCTCCGGCAGCTCCTACAGGCCTCACGGCCACGGCTGTTGGTCCCTCGCAGATTGACTTGGACTGGAACAACAACACCGAGTCCGACCTAGACCACTACAACGTCTACCGGAGCACGACAAGCGGCTTCACTCCTGGCACCGGAACCTTCGTGGCTGAGACGACCACGAGCGCTTACTCGGACACTGGGCTAAGCGCTTCCACCACCTACTACTACAAGGTGACCGCAGTGGACACGAGCGGCAACGAGTCAGATCCCTCAGCAGAGGCAAGCGCCACCACCCTCACGCCAGACACGACGCCTCCGGCAGCTCCGACCGGTCTCACTGCCACTGCTGTTAGCACATCTCAGATCAACTTGGACTGGGCCAACAACACCGAGACTGACCTGGACCACTACAGCGTCTACCGGAGCACGACGAGCGGCTTCACTCCTGGCACCGGAAACTTCGTGGCCGAGACGACCGTGAGCAATTACTCGGACACAGGCCTCAGTGCTTCCACCACGTACTACTACAAGGTGACTGCAGTGGACACGAGCGGCAACGAGTCTGATCCCTCAGCACAGGCGAGCGCAACTACTGAGGCGCCAGACACCACACCTCCGGCAGCTCCGACCGGTCTCACGGCTACTGCTGTGAGCTCTTCACAGATCAACCTAGACTGGGCCAACAACACCGAGACTGACCTGGACCACTACAGCGTCTACCGGAGCACGACGAGCGGCTTCACCCCTGGCACCGGAAACTTCGTGGCGAATACGACCGTGAGCAATTACTCGGACACCGGGCTGAGCGCCGAGACCACCTACTACTACAAGGTGACCGCCGAGGACACGAGCGGCAACGAGTCAGATCCTTCAGCGCAGGCGAGCGCAACTACTCAAGCAGCACCAGTCGCAGTTTGGAATTTCGAGTGCCACTCTTACACCCACCCAACTGCTATCACTAACTCGGAAATGCAGCAGGTGAACGATGCCTTTGCAGCACATGGTCTTCCAGCACCACTGCATCATGCATACCCCTACGGAAACGTAAATCAATCAGTAGCTGCAGCGTACAGACTTAGTGGCAGAACAGTAGGGGGTACCATGGAGACGGCATATCCTGTGCCCAACTGGTATCTATTGAAGGCTGCAGAGATACAAGCGGGGACAGCTTGGAGTACTATTCAAGGATGGGTAGATCAGTGCATATCGCAGGTTGGGATGCTACATATATTCTCCCACAGGGTGACGGACCCCGCCCCCCAGTATGGCATGACGCCAGCAATGCTTAATCAACTATTGGATTACCTCGTTACAAAGCAAAATGCCGGTCAACTAACGGTCATGACGATGAGGGATGCATACGACGCTTGGAACGGCACAGCTCCGATCGTAGTGATTAGTTTCGACGACGGTTGGCTAAGTGACTACACCACCACATGGGGAATATTCAAAGCACACGGCTTGCTAGGTACGAGCTACATCTACCCGCAACCCATGGACGAGATGTGGACTGAGTTCATGAGCTGGGCGCTGGTAGAGGAGATGGCTGGACTGAGAGCGGCACGACCGGCACCTGGTCCCTCCGTCACGCGCGCTGGAGTCAGGGAGTCCACTTACGGCATAAGCCCATTCCCGAGTGCAGAAGAGTGGACAAACGACATGAATACCATGGCGAGTTATTGGACCGGCTCTCTACCAACCGGAATCTGGATAGTGGGAATAATGGATGTTCCCCTCGGGAGCAATATGACCCTACAATTCCCAGAGCCGGCTGGAGGTCCCTACCCGAATATATCATTCGAAAGCACGGACATGCACGAGAGCTACCTTGACTACTTCGATACTCACGGAATAGACATGTGGCTGCAGGTCGAACCGGCGTTTGCAGACATGAATACTCTGATTGACCTAGTATTGAACCAGTACAAACACCACTCGTGTGTAAAAGGCTTCGGCGTGGATTGCGAGTGGTACAAATACACTGCAGAAGACGACTGGGGTATACCAGTTACTGATGCTGAGGCGCAAGCTTGGGAAACCAAGGTAAAGTCCCACAACGCCAATTATACGTTGTTTCTAAAGCACTTCAATTATACTTGGCTGCCGCCGAGTTACAGAGGAGATATAATTTTTGTCAGTGATAGCCAAGATTTCAATTGGGCAGAATTGATTACTCCCCAGGATAAATTAGATGCACTGGTTTACGAGGCCACCATTCACTGGGCCCCATGGTTCTACCCCAACCCCGTATGGTTCCAGATCGGATATGAGTCCGACCAGAATTGGTGGGAAACCCTAGCTAATCCACCAAAGGACATCGGAGATGCGATAGACGCTGAAACCACCCAAAATACAGGAATATTCTGGGTAGACTTTACCCTGAGAGACATATTCCCTGCCCCGCCGGACACGACGCCTCCAGCAGCTCCTACGGGCCTCACTGCCACTGCTATTGGTCCCTCGCAGATTGACCTTGACTGGGCCAACAACACCGAGACTGACCTGGACCACTACAGCGTGTACAGGAGCACGACGAGCGGCTTCACCCCTGGCACCGGAAACTTCGTGGCGAATACGACCGTGAGCAATTACTCGGACACCGGGCTGAGCACCGAGACCACCTACTACTACAAGGTGACCGCCGAGGACACGAGCGGTAATGAGTCAGATCCTTCAGCGCAGGCGAGCGCAACCACCCTCACGCCAGACACCACGCCTCCGGCAGCTCCGACCGGCCTCACGGCCACTGCTGTGAGCTCTTCGCGAATCGACTTGGACTGGGCCAACAACACCGAGGCCGACCTGTGGAAGTACAGCGTCTACCGGAGCACGACGAGCGGCTTCACCCCCGGCATCGGAACCTTCGTGGCTGAGACTACAGCGAGCAATTACTCGGACACCGGGCTGAGCGCTGGCACCACCTACTACTACAAGGTGACCGCCGAGGACACGAGCGGCAACGAGTCTGATCCCTCAGCGCAGGCGAGCGCAACTACTGAAGCAGTACCACCACCGGTGACACACGCTGGATTAAGGTCTTCAACTTATGGTGCTCCTAGCCCATTCCCGAGTGCAGAAGAGTGGACAAACGACATGAATACCATGGCGAGTTATTGGTCAGGCTCTCAACCAACCGCAATCTGGATAGTGGGAATAATGGATGTTCCCGACGTACTCGGGAGCACTTGTCGCCTAGAATTCCCAGAGCCAGCTGGGGGTCCCTACACGAACATAGTATTCGATACCGTAGACCGTCACGAGAGCTACCTTGACTACTTCGATACCCACGGGATAGACGTATGGCTGCAGGTCGAACCAGGGGATGCAGATATGGATACTCTGATTGACCTCGTGTTGAACCAGTACGGAAACCACTCTTGTGTAAAAGGCTTCGGCGTGGATGTGGAGTGGTACACGACTACGGGTGCATCAGTGACTGACTCTAACGCGCAAACCTGGGAAAGCGCAGTAAAGTCCCACAGCAGCAGTTATACGCTCTTCATCAAGTACTGGACCTTGGGTCGGATGCCGCCGACGTACAGAGGTGATATAATCTTTTGTAGTGATAGCCAAGAGTTCGAAAGCCTCGATACACCTGGTACATATAACATGGTTGACGAGTTCTCAAATGAGTGGGCCCCTTACTTTTACCCCAACCCTGTATGGTTCCAGTACGGGTATCCGGTCGACCAGGTTTGGTGGGAAACTCTGACTAATCCGCCGAAGGATATCGGAGATGCGATAGACGCTGCAATTCCGCAGGATTGCGGGCTTTTCTGGGTAGACTTTACCATGAGAGACGTGTTCGCTCCGCCGGACACGACGCCACCGGCAGCTCCGACCGGCCTCACGGCCACTGCTGTGAGCTCCTCGCAGATTAACCTGGACTGGGCCAACAACACCGAGACTGACTTGGCGAGTTACAACGTCTACCGGAGCACGACTAGCGGCTTCACTCCTGGCACCGGAAACTTCGTGGCGAATACGACCGTGAGCAGCTACTCGGACACTGGCCTCAGTGCAAGTACCACCTACTACTACAAGGTGACTGCAGTGGACACGAGCGGCAACGAGTCAGATCCCTCAGCACAGGCGAGCGCAACTACTGAAGCAGCACCACCAACTATGACCGCTTACTATTGCGACGTCGATACGATGTCATCTGCCCTCCCGATGACCGTCGGAGGCAACCTGAACTCGAAGACTGAGGCGACGAGCTCTGAGTATACCGCGATAGCAAGCTCCGACGGCAGTCGATGGACGACGCCAGACCCGGGTTATGGAGACGAGGTCTTCCTCTGGTTGGAAATGTATACCGAGATGGCGGTTGAGACTATCGGCAGTATCGAGCTTCACTTTGAAGGATACCTCTCGAGCGAATCGGCCAACTTCAGCATATGGGCTCGCGATTTGGTCAACGGTGAATGGGACCAAATAGGCACCACCGAGTCAATCGCTACGGGTGCGGATGGCACGATTACCAGAACCATAACTGTCGATATTGCTAACTACATCGACGCTAGCGGAAAGATAATTTGGGGCGTGTACGAAAGTGCGGACTCACAACCGCTAAACATCGACTACGTGTATGCGTTGTTTACCGAGGCAGCAGCACCAAGCGTGACACACGCTGGGGTGAGAGAATCCACTTACGGCATAAGCCCATTCCCGAGTGCAGAAGAGTGGGAGAATGACATGAAGAAAATGGCGAGTTATTGGACCGGCTCTCAACCAACCGGAATCTGGAATGTGGGAGTCATGTGGGATCCAAACGATTGCCATCTGGAATTCCCGGGGACTAGCACCGACCCGAATATACTATTCTCGGACACAGACTTTCATGAGCCATACTTTGACTACTTCGATACCCACGGGATAGACGTATGGCTACAGGTCGAACCAGCAGATGCAGATGTGGGGACTCTGATTGACCTAGTATTGAACCAGTACGGACACCACTCGTGTGTAAAAGGCTTCGGCGTGGACGTGGAGTGGTACAAATACAGTGCGACGAACGACATGGGTGTACCAGTTACTGATGCTGAGGCGGAAGCCTGGGAAAGCGCAGTAAAGTCCCACAGCGCCAATTATACGTTGTACCTCAAGCACTTTTATCGGGATTGGATGCCGCCGAATTACAGAGGTGACATAATCTTTAACGATGACTACCAGATTTTTGACAACCTCTCTGACATGGTTGCCGAGTTCGCTGATAATTGGGCCCCATTCTTCTACCCCAACCCCGTATGGTTCCAGGTCGGGTACGAGGCCGACAAGGTTTGGTGGGACAACCTGGATAATCCGCCGAAGGACATCGGAGATGCGTTAGACGCGGCAATTCCCAACGATATGGGAATATTCTGGGTAGACTTTACCCTGAGAGACGCGTTCCCTCCACCGCCGGACAACACGCCTCCAGCAGTTCCGAGTGGCTTCATTGCCGCGGCTGTGAGCATGTCTCGGATCGACCTGGACTGGGCCAACAACACCGAGGTCGACTTTGACTACTACAGCGTCTACAGGAGCACGACCAGCGGCTTCACCCCTGGCACCGGAAACTTCGTGGCGAATACGACCGTGAGCGCCTACTCGGACACCGGCCTCAGCGCGAACACCACGTACTACTACAAGGTGACTGCAGTGGACTTGTTCGGGAACGAGTCGTCTGCCTCTTCAGAGGCGAGCGCAACTACTAAGGCAGAAGCACCACCAACTGTAGGCTGGGATTTCGAGGGCCACACTCATACCCACCCATACCTTACTCAGCTGACCGAGGCTGGAATTCAATCGCAACTGGAGCAGGTGAACTCTTACTTCCAAGCAAATCTTGGATACACACCGGAACACATGGCATATCCCTACGGAGATTACAACGACACAGTCAAATCAGTAGTCGCGGAGTATCGGCTAACTGGCAGAGCAGCTTGGGATGTGGACAGCCACATAAACACCTATCCCATGGCAGACCGGTACCAAATGAATGCTATGGAGATACAAAATACAACAGCCGTTAGTGAGGCCACGGGATGGATAGACGAAGCAATAACGAATAACGCGCTGCTGAACATATTCACCCACAGAGTGATGGAAAGCCCTCCCCAGTATGCATGCACGCCAGCAACGCTTAGAGCAGTATGTGACTACCTCCTTGCTAAACAGAACGCTGGCCAACTAACGGTCCTGCCGATGAGAGATGCATACATCTCTTGGGACGGCACAAAGGCGGTCGTAGTGCTTAGTTTCGACGACGGTTATACAACTGACTACACCACCACATGGCCAATACTCAGAGACGAATACGGCTTCATAGGTACAAGCTACATTTACACGGCTGGTGTCGGCATGACCGTGGCGCAGATGCAAGAGATGGCTGCTGGACCGGCAGACACCACGCCTCCGGCGGCTCCTACGGGCCTCACTGCCACTGCTATTGGTCCCTCGCAGATTGACTTGGACTGGGCCAACAACACCGAGGCTGACCTGGACCACTACAGCGTCTACCGGAGCACGACGAGCGGTTTCACCCCTGGCACCGGAAACTTCGTGGCGAATACGACCGTGAGCAGCTACTCGGACACTGGCCTCAGTGCAAGTACCACCTACTACTACAAGGTGACTGCAGTGGACACGAGCAACAATGAGTCAGATCCCTCAGCACAGGCGAGCGCAACTACTGAGACGCCTCCTGCCGGTGAGGTACATGTGGAGGCTTTGTTGGCAACTGATTCTAGTCAATCAACTGGGATATACCAGAAGATCTTTAATGACGGTACTTCAGCGATAAGTGGCATTTCAGCCAAGTACTTTATGGATCTAACGGAGATCTATGCGGCTGGGTATTCTGCCTCGAATTTGGTTTTCGCGAAAGACTGGGATCAGAGCGGTGCGGTGACTGTCTCGGGCCCCACAGCCTACGATGCTCCCAACTACATCTACTACTACACGATGGATTACGGCACCTACTCCCTGGCAGCCGGGAGCAGCACACAGCTAAGATATCGCATTTACCTTAGCGATTGGTCAACGAACTGGGATGCAAGCAATGACTGGTCAAGGACAGGGCTGATTATCAATACTTGGGTAACTACCACCTACATTCCCGTCTATAAGGATGGGTCCCTGATCTACGGAAATGAGCCAACTGCAGACACCACGCCTCCAGCAGCTCCTACGGGCCTCATTGCCACGGCTGTTAGTCCATCACAGATTGACTTGGACTGGGCCAACAACACCGAGGCTGACATGGCGAAGTACAAGGTCTACCGGAGCACGACCAGCGGCTTCACCCCTAGCGCCGGAAACTTCGTAGCTGAGACGACCGTGAGCAATTATTCGGACACTGGCCTCAGCGCGAGCACCACGTACTACTACAAGGTGACTGCAGTGGACACGAGCGGCAACGAGTCGAGTCCTTCAGCGCAGGCGAGCGCAACTACTGAGGCGCCAGACGCGACGCCTCCAGCAGCTCCTACAGGCCTCACGGCCACGGCTGCTAGCTCTTCGCAGATCAACCTGGACTGGGCCAACAATACCGAGGCTGACTTGGCGAAGTACAGTGTCTACCGGAGCACGACGAGCGGCTTCACTCCTGGCACCGGAACCTTCGTGGCTGATACGACCGTGAGCAATTACTCGGACACTGGACTAAGTGCTTCCACCACCTACTATTACAAGGTGACTGCAGTGGACACGAGCAACAACGAGTCAAGTCCTTCAGCGCAGGCGAGCGCGACTACTCAGGCAGCACCACCTGTTGGAGGCTGGGATTTCGAGTGCCACTCTTACACCCACCCATACCTTACTCAGATGACCGAGGCCCAAATTCAATCGGAACTGCAACAAGTGAACGATGCATTCGCAGCACATGGTCTCCCAGCACCACAACATCATGCGTACCCGTACGGAGAGTATAACGCCACAGTTGAATCAGTAGTTGCACAGTATCGGCTAACTGGCAGAGCAGCTTGGGCTGTGACCGGCGCCATAAACACCTATCCCATGGCAGACTGGTACGCAATGAATGCTGTGGAGATACAATCGTCAACAGCTGTTAGTACCATCACGGGATATATAGATCAAGCAATAACGAACGACGCGCTGCTGAACATATTCACCCACAGAGTGATGGAAAGCCCTCCCCAGTATGCCTGTACGCCAGCAACGCTTAGGGCAGTATGTGACTACCTCCTCGATAAACAGAACGCTGGTCAACTACAGGTTCTGCCGATGAGAGATGCATACACCTCTTGGAACGGCACAAAGGCAGTCGTAGCGCTCGGTTTCGACGACGGTTATACAACTGACTACACCACCACATGGGGAATACTCAAAAACGAATACGGCTTCGTGGGTACAAGCTACCTCTACCCGAACGCCCAAGACGGGAATTTTGCCGATTCCCTGACCTGGGCACAGATACAGGAGATGGCTGGACCGGCAGAGCCTCCGGCAGCTCCTACAGGTCTCACTGCGACTGCTGTGAGCTCCTCGCAGATAGACCTGGACTGGGCCAACAACACCGAGACTGACTTGGACCACTACAGCGTCTACAGGAGCACGACCAGCGGGTTCACCCCTGGCGCCGGAAACTTCGTGGACAATACAACCGAGAATGCTTACTCGGACACTGGCCTCAGCGCGAGCACCACCTACTACTACAAGGTGACCGCAGTGGACACGAGCCAGAACGAGTCAGATCCTTCAGCAGAGGCGAGCGCGACCACCGAGGTAGCACTAGACGAGTTGAGAACAACTTATACTACTACGAGTGAAGATAATGCTTCATTTACGGGAAAGATAACGTTAGAAAACCCCAATAACAGTTACGTGTGGAATGGAACCTATTTTGCGATACGGTCGGCGGAGTTTGAGACGACGTCGCAGATTACGAGCATGAAATGCTCTGATGGTAGTAGTCTTGGTTACACTGTTGAAGGAGATGTTGTTACATTAGACCTAAGCTGGCAAAGTTTATTCCCCTATGGTACGTCTGTTGAAATAGAAATAGAAGCAACAAAAAGTGGCTCAAAAGTATATCCTCAGCAGTTTAAGACACATTACGTGAGAGGGGAGAATATCACTTATCCTGAGTACCAAGGCTTACCGCCGAGCTGGGCACCACAGAAACCTGATCTAAGTGCGGAGGACCTCATATTCAATCAGGCTGAGTACTACAACCCCAATCTGCCACCCATTCAAGATAAGCTCATTATGTACGATCCGCCCAGCGATACACAAATCCAGATAGGTCTGGCCCCCAACATAGATTATCCTGTGAACGGAGCAACTGATGTCCGAGCTTGGATACCTACAAAGTACATGGCTATGGGACTGGGCTTTGTGTTGGAAGAGCTTAACATCAACCCCAATTATCTGGCTGCACTAGGCTCGAAGGAGGATTGGGCAGCATGTGTAACTAAAGATCCTAGTGTAACCCAGGGCATCATAGTGGTCATCGATGGCGAAGAATGGGTATGGCCAATCCAAATAGATCACCCTGATGGGCCTTACCAGGTGGAGAGTGGGAATTTCAATGATATGGTCAGCTTCTTCCCGGATTACTTCCCTCCCAGTGCTTCCCACGACAATTACACCAAGGTCTCGGACGATATGAGTGATCCGAATTGGATAAGCTCCGCGATTGTCGCAGGCATAAGTTTAACTGTGTCAAGGGAGATGCTAAATGCAGTACCAGAAGCAGAGTACACTGAGTTTATGGCCAACGCAAAAGATGAATGGGCAGAGTTTGTGATACTAACGTTTGCTTATAACAGAGGGATGGGCTCCCTGGAGGCAAAGAAGCTGTTTTCAACCAATAGAGAGCAGGCACTGAATTCAACAGACATCTGCGAGAACTTTGACATGGGCGGGTTTGCTTCCCATGTTCCGACGGTGCGTGCTATAACGGATGCGATGAACAACGAAACCACTGACATCTATGATGCCGAAATCACGTGGACCGACATAGAGAACTTCCTCGCGGAATTGAGAACCTTCTTTGCAAATGGCGTACCGTCAGACGCTGAATGGAATGCCATGAGAGAGGATATGCACGGGGCGTATGATGTCCTGGCGCAGCACTGGGGTGGAACGCATATCTCGCTCAGGTACGACTTTCTGACGTTGATAAGGGTCCTGAAGAAGTATCGGCCACAACCTTATCATCCAAGGCCAACGGGCGAGGATTGGTACTATCGAGTGCAAAACTTGAATCCTTAAGGCATCAGAGGATCCGAAAGGACGAAAGGGATAAACGCCGAAAATCCCTTTCTATTTTTTCTTCTTTGGTTCCCTCAGTTTGAGCTGATGATTACTCATATTATAACATGCCTCATCGGAGTTGGTGTGGCACCTTTTTTCACCTGAGGGCTGCCTTCTCCTGACTGGGCTACCCCGGCACATCCTTCTTTTTATTGAAACATCGATAAAACATCTGTGGTTTAGGTGAAAGAACGAGTCGTTTGCTTGGTTTCCGGTGGGATCGACTCCTCTGTATCCTTGGGCAAGAAAAATTTCCCCCGCTTTCGAATAGATTTCCCGGAGCCTATCCAAGCCTTCCCGTAATTCCGCTTAATCCTCTTGATGTCGAGCTTAGGCAAAACCGTCCAATCCACTATGAGTTACTCCGCCCTAAGGATGTTAGCGAACGCTCAAAAACGTTTGGCTAGCCGTTTATTTCGAAAGCCCGGCATTTTCGATAAGCATCCTTGGACAACACCTCTTCTGATTCCGAAATACGCAAGAAGCCCAACGATAATTATGATCGCTATTATCCCGACGTAAAGCGCATACGGCGTCTCACCGGAGGGTGGCTGGATCGTAATGGTTGCAATAGTGTTGTCAGTGGCTCCACTATTGTCCTCAACGATCAGACTGACAGTCACACTCGCGCTCGATTCAACGAAAGGAGCATGAAATGTCGAGATAACGTTGTCAGTCCCGGCCAGACTCGCCTCGCCCGTCGGATCGCTAGTGATCGTCCAAGAGTAGCTCACAATCGTGCCGTCCGGATCAGAACTCCCAGTCCCGTCCAGCTCGACAGTCTCACCCCCGTCGACTGAGTAGGGGCCACCCGCGTCGGCGGTGGGTAGTTCATTGAACGGCGGGAGCGAAGGGTCGAGCACGAGTGGATAGCTGTCTTGATTGGTTCCGCCCGCAATTGGTCGGGACTCATCCACTATCCCGTCCCCATCGGCGTCGGGATGGTCGGGGGGCTGCCAGTCGCCCCAGTAGTTCCCCTCTCCGTTCTCGTCCCAGTAGTTAGTGTCGTCATCATAGGCGTTGTGCGAAGTGTTGCTGGACATGTAGTTGTGGAAGATTATGTTATTAGTGGCAGAGAATAACCAGAGGCCATAGCTGTTGTTCGAGCAGATATTGTTAAAAAGAACGTTTTTGGAGACCTCCCACAGCCGAATGCCGCAGATGCTGTTCGAGCAGATATTGTTAGAGAGAGTGTTGCTAGATAAGTAACTTAGACAAATACCATCAGAGGCGTTGTTCGAACATGTGTTTTTATGCAAACTATTGTAGTTAGACGAGGAGCATAGCCGAATGCCGTAATCGTTGTTATCGCAGATGTTGTTAACTAGCTTATTGTAGGAGGAAGAGCACAAGGAGATACCCTCGGTGTTGCTCGAGAAAGTGCAGTTCTCTATCCGGCTGTTTTCGGTAGAAGCGAAGAGAATTCCCTGCCCGTTGTTCTCGAACACTAGGTTCTCCACCCTGATGTTGTCGCATCCCACGAGCGCGAGGTACCCCGCGTTCAGGGAGGGACCTATCACCAGGTCCGAGTTGTCCTTAATGTAATGGATCGGCCTGCCGTTGACGAGGTTCGAAGTATCGATCTCGTGGTCAAAGTGTGAAACATTCGAGCCCACCACGCCGAAATTACGGGAGTTGTTCTCGCAGGTGTTGTTGGAGAGAATGCTTCTAGAGGCCTCCCACAGCCGGATACCGCGCCAGTTGTTCTCGCAGGTGTTGTTGAAGAGAACGCTGTTGTCCGAGGATTCCAGGTAGATGCCGCTGGAGTTGCGCACACTAGTGTTGTTAATTAGGTTATCGTTGGAAGAGAAGATCAGGGAGATACCCACGTAGTTGTTTTCGCAGATATTGCCGACCAAGTTGCCAAAGGACGAACGACGCAAGCAAATGCCTTCTTTGGCGTTGTTCGAGCAAACGTTGTTGCGCAAACTATTATGGTTAGACGAGGAGAGTAAGTGAACACCGTAGTTGTTGTTCTCGCAGGTGTTGCTAACCAGCTTATTGTGAGACGAGGAGTACAGGTAGATGCCCACGTTGGAGTTGTTTGAGCAAGTGTTGTTGTTTAGAATGCCATTGGTCGAAGAGACTAGAGTAATGCCAGCCCAAAAATTGTTCCCACAGGTGTTGTTGGAGAGGATGTTGTTATCTGAGAAAACCAAGCAGATTCCGTCCACGTTATTCACACAGGTATTGTTCTCGACTTTTCCATTGTGCACGTTCTCTAAGTAGACTCCCCAGTGAGCGTCTCCGCCATTCTCGATTACGCAGTTCCGAATGACGAAGTACCTGGTCGTGTTCTCGATCCAGATCCCGTGGTTATCTGAGGCGTCGATCACCCAGTTCTCGATGATGTAGGGATCGTCTGCGGTCCCAGAGCCCAAGACGACGCCGTTGCTCGGGGTGAAAGAATTATCGCCATTAATGAAGATCGGCGCGTGTTGGGTCGTGATCGTTCCCGTCACTGGGGTCGATACCAACACCAGTAGTACTAGTGCCCCCAAAACTGCCACTACGATTGCGCGGACCGCTTGCATATCCACAGATTCCCTGTTCATCCGACTCCCAGCCGTCTTTCTGAGTGCTGCGGGGCGCACTTTTCAACCTCCCAAGATTAATTACAACCCGACTTCCAGTGATATTGCACCTTGTACGTATTTAGATTTTAGTTAGAACCTACAGTTTTGGCGCACGCCTCAAGTTCCCGCATCCCAAGCTCTGCGAGTTCCTTGGCCCTTTCAGAATTTTTAGCCTCCGAAAAGCACCTGAAAATTGGTTCAGTCCCAGAGGGTCTAAGTAGCAACCACCCGTCATCAAAATCCACGCGTAAACCATCAATCCTGTTTAGTTTGTACCGGGCGAACCGTTCTGAAAGCAAATTTAACACTTGCCCTTTGATCTCATTTGGACATTTTATTTTCTGCTTGATCAGGAAATATTGTGGTAGAGTACGATCAAACTCCGAAACTTTTTCACCTGATTGGACGAGAGCCTCAATGAACTTCAGGGCAGTCATCACTCCTTCCCTACATAAAGCCCAGTCCGGAAAGATAACACTCCCAGTTTCCTCCCCACCTAGCTCACATCCGTGCTCCCGAATCTCCTGCGCTATCTCGGGCTCACCCACAGGCGTTTTTACAACACTCCCGCCCAGCTCTCTCGCAACATCGTCCAACACCGAACTGGCGGAGATATCTGTTACTATCTTCGGATGTTTCTTTCCCCGAAGGTGGTGAAAAGCCACCAGCGCAAACACCCTGTCTCCGGCGAGCACTTCTCCTTTTTCATTTACAATAGCGGTTCGGTCGGCATCTCCATCGTGGGCTATGCCTAAGTCCGCACCGCAGGCCACCACTGCCTTTGAGAGTTCCTTGATGTTTTCTGGAGTTGGTTCTGGATTCCTCCCTGGAAAAGTTCCGTCTATCTGACAATTCATCGAGATCACCTTGCAACCAAGCTCTCTGAGGAGTCTTGGGGTGACCAAGCTCCCCGTCGCATTGGCGCAGTCCACCACCACTTTTAATTTCCGCTCAAACTTGGGGATGCGGTTTAGAATTCCCTTAATGTAGGGGGTGAGAGCGTCGGCTTGTCCGATTTTCCCTATTTTATCCCAAGAGGCCCGCTTCCAAGATTTCTCCGAGATTATTCGTTCGATTTCCTTTTCCCCTTCTCGGGAAAATGCGCCTCCATCTGACCCCCAGAGCTTGATGCCATTATATTGGGGCGGGTTGTGAGATGCCGTTATCATCACTCCGGCATCACAGGAGAAGTAGCGGATTGCAAATGATAAAACCGGAGTTGGTGAGGTCCCGATGGCGACCACATCACATCCCCCCGAGATGAGTCCGGCAGTTATCGCCTGCTCGAACATCACGCTTGATGTCCTTGTGTCATAACCGACTGCCACCTTTCCACTTCCTTTCATGTAGGTGGCGAGGGCGAGCCCCATCTCAAACCCAAACTCGGGCGTGAGCTCTTGATTGACCACGCCACGGACTCCAAATGTTCCAAATAGTTTAGGCATTTGAATCGCCCATAGTTATCTTTCCTCGCTATTAAAAAATTGTGAGACTGGTGTGTATCTCGTGAACAAGGAGCATGAGGTTAGGGGTGTTCAATTAAAAATTCTCTAAATCCAATTTAAGTCAATAAAGAGTTTTGAGGTCGAATGTACCGGGTAGGCGAAAAGAGCTTTAAGAAAATCGATTTTCGTCCTATTTATATAATTTAGTCATGAAAAAAATCCCCAAACCAAAGCCTTTAAAAATTATCTGTATACTTTAATGACTGGGAGGTCGACATGAATCAACAACCCGTTAGGTTTTACCTTGATTCGAGGTACCGCTTCGTCGTGGAGAATTACAACTGGGCCAAAGCGTTCTCCGATTTTTTCCCCGGGATCGGAGGCAAGTGGGGGATCCCAATGTGGATCTACTATGTCAGCAGGGGGCAGGGCATCTGCAGTATGGGTGTGAGGGATAAAGATCACGCGATTCTCGAATTCTACTCCTTTAATAAGGCCCTTCAGCTCGTCAGTCAGCAGGGGTTCCGAACTTTCCTAAAAATTAACGGTTACACGGTCTACGAGCCCTTTCAAAAAAACAAGGAGAAAGAAATCAAACAGAAAATGATTGTCTCCGCCGAAGAACTGGAAATCAACGATATCAACCCAGAACTGGGGATAGAAACAAATGTGCTCTATTTCCCCTTGGTCAACGAGCCAATCCCAGCCCTGGTGAGGGAACTGAGGATAAAGAATCTCAGTGCTCATCCCATCAAACTGGAGTTAATTGACGGCCTCCCACGAATCCTGCCTTATGGTCTGAACCAGAACCACCTCAAATTTATTCCTCAGCACATTGAAGCCATGATGGGTGTGGAGCAACTTGATGGTGTTCTCCTTTTCCGTCTGAAGCAAACGCCGGAAGATATTTCGCAGGTTGGAAAATTCCACGGGGGTAATTTTTATTTAACAATCCCCAGCGAGGAGAACAAAATATTGAAGGATCATTTTATAGCTGATCCATCCGTTATCTTCGGCGAGTCACAAACCTACGATCATCCTTGGGTTTTTGAGGAAAAATCCGTTCAAGACCTCCTGAAAATAAAACAGATTCACGAAAACAGAACCCCCTGCGCCTTTACAGCTCTTTCTTTGAACTTGCCAGCTGGTGGGGAGATTACCTTATACTCGTTGATTGGGAGTACCCCCAATGAAGAAAAATTGCGCAACCTTTTGAAAGTTCTCAGAAAAAAGAATTCCTTCCGCCACAAACGCGAGGAACACCTGAAGATAATCGGACAAATTAAAAGCCACGCCTTCACCGTCTCAAGTTCCACGGAGTTCGACCAGTACTGCCAGCAGACATTCTTCGACAACGTGCTCAGGGGCGGCATGCCTCTCGTGCTCCGTACGTCAAGGGGAAAAAGTGTTTTTCACCTCTACTCTCGAATTCACGGAGACTTGGAGAGAGATTACCACTACCTCATTCTGGAGCCCACATATCTCTCCCAAGGAAATGAGTATTACCGCGATGTCAACCAGAACCGTCGAACTGGTGTCTGGTTCTTTCCCGAAGTGGAAGACTTTAACATGGTCACCTTCCTCAACATGCTCCAGACCGACGGTTACAATCCACAGGTAGTCACAGGGCTGACTTATACCGCCGAGGATATCAGGGGGGTCAAAAAATGGCTGGGGAGTATTGTTAAGGACAAAAAGCTATTCTGCGAGCTTTTAGAGATGGTTAGCCGACCCTTCACTCCCGGAGAGTTCATCATGAAACTGGAGGGGGACAAGGCCAGGAGTCCAAGGAAATACGAAAGAATTTTGGAGGAACTTTTGCTTTTCTGCCGGCAAAATGATGTAGGCGATTTACATGAAGGGTTCTGGATGGATCACTGGACCTACAACATCGACCAAATCAACAGTTTCTTGGCGATATACCCGGAAAGGCTTAAAGAGATTTTAATTGGCCGAAAAATATTCACTTTCTACGATAATCCGGATATCGTCTTGCCCCGAGATAAGAAATACGTTTTGATTAATGGGCAGGTTCGACAATACGGTGCGGTAATTCGCGACCCCGAAAAACTTCGAATGATCAAAAGTCGCCGGGAGCTTCCGACTCAGGTACGGACTAAATACGGTCGTGGCCGCATCTACCAAACCAACCTTGTAGTGAAGCTCCTCTCCATTATAGCCAACAAGATTGCCACGCTAGACCCGCAAGGAATCGGGATAGAAATGGAGGCCGATAAGCCCGGCTGGTGTGATGCCATAAACGGGCTGCCAGGGCTTCTAGGGTCATCTCTATGCGAAACTATAGAACTGGAAAGGCACTGCCTGTTTCTAAGGGAAAATTTGGATAAGCTTAATCTAAAAGGCAGCGCTTCGGTCACTCTCTATGAAGAGTTGTATGAATTCATGAGGGGTTTAATCCGGGCGATGAAGAGAAAGTTAAACTCCAAAAAAGGAGAAAGGGCCCTACTCTACTGGGAGGAGAGCAACCGGCTGAAAGAGCGTTACAGGGAAAGGACAAAAATGGGGGTCAGCGGGCGAGAACGGAAAATGACGGTTGCCGAAGTGAAGCGTTTCTTGGACGCATGTCTGAGGATTCTCAACGAGGTTTTCAAGCCGGAAAACAAGAACAAAATCTTTCATAAAAATGGCGTCTGTTATACATATTTCGTTAACGAGGTCAAAGAGTACGAGCCGATATGGAAAGACCGGAAGAAAAAAATACCCGCGCTCAGCCACTCAGGATATCCTTTAGTTAGAGCTAAAAAATTCTGCCAGCGCCCGGTGTCCCTCTTCCTAGAAGGCCCGGTTCATTTGTTGAGGGTTCACCGAGAGTGGGACAAGCAAATTTACGAAAGTGTTCGAAGAAGTCCACTCTACGATAGGGAACTTAAGATGTACAAAGTCTGCGAGTCCCTGGAAAAAGAACCCTTTGAAGTCGGGAGGATTCGCGCTTACGCTAGGGGATGGCTTGAGAACGAGGCTATCTACCTTCACATGGAATACAAGTGGCTTTTGGAGATGTTGCGGAGCGGTTTTTACCAAGAATTCTACCGGGACATCAAAACCGCCCTAATTCCATTCCTCAATCCGGAAATGTACGGGAGAAGCATTCTGGAGGGGGGATCCATCATCGTCAGCAGCGTCTTTCCGGACAAGAAACTCCACGGTTGGGGATACCAGCCCCGCTTAAGCGGTCTCACTAGTGAGATGCTCAATATGTGGTTCCACATGGCGGTGAGTGAAAATCCCTTCTTCTTGAATAGAAAAAAGCAACTCATGCTTAAACTCCGGCCCGCTCTTCCCGGTTGGCTTTTCACCCAGGAAAAAAAGGCATTCAATTATTACGATGGGAAGGGAAGATTAAGAAGAGTAGCAATCCCGAAAAATGCTTTCGCGTTCAAGTTCCTCGGCAAAACTCTAGTGGTCTACCATAATCAAAAGCGAAAAAACACTTTCGGCAAAGATGGAGTAAAAGTCATCTCTTACCGGCTGAGATATTATGGCGGAGAAGAGAAAACCGTGTCCGGAGATACCTTGGGGACTCCTTTAGCGCGGGATGTGCGCGAAGGCCGGGTGGAACGGATCGATGGGGTTTTATCCTAAATAGATTTTTGTCGTGAGTTCCGGCAACCCAACAATTTCGACTAAAAGTTCTAATTTAACTGGTTTATCTTTTAATCATAAGCTCGGTGAGTTTATCTACCGAAGTATCCTTTTTCAAGCTATCTCCTACTTTCTTTCCCCGAACAAGAATAACAAATCTATCCGCGACAGGGTACACATGGTGAAGGTTGTGAGTTATAAAAATACTTGCAATCCCTCTGCTTTTCAATTCTTTGACGAGCTCCAGTACTCGCCGAACTCCGGCAACTCCTAAGGCTCTTGTTGGTTCGTCCAATATGACAAGCTTAGCCTTAAAATACATCGCTCTTGCTATTGCTATCCCTTGTCTTTCTCCTCCAGAGCAAAACCTAGTCTCTTGGTCCATGGACGATATACTTAAACCAAGTCCACTCAATATATTTTCGCTTTCTTTTTTCATATTTTTATGATCGAGAAGTTTTATAGGGCCTATGGATTTTTGTAGCTCTTTTCCCATAAACAGGTTTCTTGTCACGCTTAAATCATCCGCCAATGCTTGCTCTTGATATATTGTTTCAATCCCATTATCTCTCGCTTCTCTTGGGGAGGAGAATTTAATTTTTTTTCCGTTGAAATGTATTTCTCCTTCATCTAGTGAAAGAACTCCCGTCAGGATTTTAATCAATGTGCTTTTCCCAGCGCCGTTATCTCCTACCAACCCCACAATTTCAGAGGGGTTTACGGAAAAATCAACGCCTATCAGCGCATGAACCTTTCCAAACCGCTTGTGGATATTTTTCATTTCTACTAATGCCGAGGTCATGAAGACTCCCTTTAAAATTAAACTTATTGAGCTTAAAAAGTTGACTTTGGCACGTTTTTCATCAAAATTACCATATTTGGTGAAAAAACATGAAATATAGCCCGCTCAGAGCCACAATCTTTAAGTATTACAATGAACTTTAGTGCTTTTACAATGAAACAAGTAGGATGGATAACCTCACTTGCGGAGTTTTAAACCAACTTAAAAAGAGGATGAATACATATGAAATGGGCTGGACTTGTTTTGATTGCAATGCTGGTTGCAGGGGTTATTGGTGTGCTAGAAGTTGCTGAGCCAATATCCGCCGATCCTGGGAGTACAGTTTGGAATTTCGAGTGTCACACGCACACCCACGCAAATTTGACTCAATTAACCGAGAATGAAATTCGTGCGGAATTGGAGGCTGTGGACGCTGCGTTTACAGCACATGGTTACGCCACTCCAAAACACCACGCGTATCCTTTCGGAGGTTATGGCGACGAGGTCGAAGCAGTACTTGCGGAGTATCGACTCAGTGGTAGAATGGTATGGGGTTTTATGTGTACATATCCCATAACAAACTGGTATGAACTGAAGGGTGCTCAATTAAAACGCTCCACTCCATTGGGCAAAATCCAAGGATGGATAGACGACTGTGTGGCGGATGCTGCGCTATTGGTTATATTGACTCACGATGTGAGCGCGAACCCCAGCAATTATGGTTGCACGCCAGAAAAGCTTCATCAATCGTTGGACTATGCCGTTGGAAAACAGGATGCTGGTCTATTAGAGATAGTAACGATAGCGGAGGCGTACGACTACTGGAGCACTGCCGAGCAAGGCAAGGCGATGGTGGTCTTCACCTTCGACGACTGCTGGAAATCCGACTACGAGAACGTATGGCCGATGTTCAAAGACCACGGAGTGGCCGGTACGAGCTACATTATCACTGGTGCCATAGAAAATGAGAATTGGGACGACACGGCAGATCGTCTGACCTGGGCAATGATAGAAGAAATGAGCACTGCGGGTCCGGATAACACGCCGCCGGTGATATCGAACGTGGCTTCTTCGGAAATCACGAGTTCAAGTGCAAAAATCACGTGGGATACGGATGAACTCAGCGATAGTGTGGTTAATTATGGAACCACTACGGCTTTGGGCAGTACGGAATCGGATGCAACGATGGTCACGAGCCACTCAATAACTCTCACGGAACTTTCCGCATCTACAACGTATTATTATGAGGTGAAATCGACGGACTCGAGTTCAAACACTGCAGTCGACGACAATAACGGGTCGTATTACACATTCACCACCACGACACCAGATACAACGCCGCCCACCATAGAGAATGTCGCCTCATCAGCCATAACGAGCAATTCAGCAACCATCACTTGGGACACGGATGAAATCGCGGACAGCTTGGTCAAGTATGGCACTTCACCAGGGAATTACACGGATAACAAATACGACTCAGCTTACGTAACGTCGCACAGCATCGGACTCACCGACCTGACAGAAAACACGACTTACTATTACGTCGTCAAGAGCACAGACCCGAGCAACAACAGTTCCGAAAGTTCTGAGTACAGCTTCACAACACAAGAAGCGGGGGCAACGGTTATGCACGTCGCCAACATCGATATGTTTCTTCAAACTCTTGGCGTAAACACAAACGCTATGGCAGAGGTGACTATCCAAGATGCCGGTAACAATCCAGTTGAGGCTGCCACGCTGTATGGTCACTGGGAGAATGCAACCTCCGATTCCGATTCTGGAGTATCAGATAACAATGGGATAGTAGAGAGATGGAGCTTACAATCTGACTCAATAAAGAAGGCCCCGAGTGGGACGACGTTCACTTTCGTGGTAGATAATATCGTCAAAGAAGGGTGGACATACGACCCCGAAGCAAACGTTGAGACGCAAGATAGTATAACGGTACCATAGCGGCATAAAAACAGGACAATGGGGGCAAAACGCAACCCCCATTTTTTTCTTTTTTATAATTCGCAGGATGCCCCGACGTATATACATCCCAAAGCAAACTTTCATTAAATATCAAATAGCTAAATACACATACGAAATTTTGGCCTTAAACACTCGTCTGTAAATTCCCTGCCCGACTAATTTTACTCCTTTACCTGACACAACTTACCAGCATGGAACTGTCTAATTACGTCAGCCCGACAACGGTGTAGGAGCCTTCCGCTAGGCCAGCTAGCTTGGCCGCCTTTTTTACAGCATCTTCATAAATCCCGATTTCGTCCACCAGTTTATAGGGCAGGGCCTCCGAGCCGTAGAGGGTAGATCCGTCCATTAGCTCATCGATAGTGTTTGTGACCTGGGGACGGTTCGTTTTAATACGCGCCACCATTTCGGACATTAGATTATCTACATAACTTTGCATCTCTTTTTTTTCATTTTCGGTGGGGGGACGATACTCCGCACCTAGGTCCTTGCTCTCCCCTGACTTCCACACGTAGTAATCGATACCCTCCGCTTTCAACTTGTTTTCGTAGCTGACCCAAATCGCGATGACGCCCAACCCCGCGGTAACCGTGGCACTGCGCGCGAAGATGTAGTCGGACGCCGTCGAGATGAGATAAGCCCCGGATGCGGCATATTCCTCCATCGTCACAACCACTGGCTTTTCCCTGTTTAACTCTCTGAACGCAGCCTCGGCCTCAAAGCACGCTTGTACCGTTCCACCTGAGCTGTCGACGACCACGATAACAGCTTTGATGTTAGGATCACTAAGCGCACCATATGCCTGATTTGCATAAGTGAAGTCGTCGATGCTCCCGCTCACGCGGATCACCCCGATGCGGGTTATGTATTTTGAATACCAATCGCCTACGAAGAATATGGCAGCGCAGACGAGCAGCACCACTATGGCCCATTTCAAATAGCCTCGCCCAGCCGCGCGTTTCTTCCTTTTGGCCAAACTTCTCACAGCTCCGTCAAATTATATTCTACGAGCAAGCATTATTAACTTAATACTTTAAAAGTGAATAGCATCTAAGCTATGGAGGTGAGTAGGATGAAGGGATTATTGGAGGATGAAGCCGGAGTCGAGCCGATCGTGATGAAAATCATGGCTGGCATAATCTTGCTTGCGGTGGGACTGGGCATAGGAGTGGCGCTTTACCAGCAGGCGGGTATGGGCGCAGAGCAGACGCTTAGCTTCAGCGTAAACGTTTCGCCCACGAGCGCAACGATTGGAATACCAACTACTGGCAAGAACACGATTACTGCACAAGTCACCGTCCAACCGGTGCTGGGTTACGACAAGCAGGTGACGCTCAGCGCGACTGGAATGCCAACAGGAGTAAACGTAAGTTTCTCCCCCCAGAGTGGCATCCCGGAGTTCGGTTCGACCATGACCATAAGCGTTGACAATACTGCGTTCGGCACCACTACGATAACTATCCGCGGGACAGGCGAAGACGATACCACAAAGAGCACAACATTTGAGCTGACGATCGTAGACTAGAAAGGATGCCAGCTTTCAGAACCCTCGCACTAGTGATACTTGCGGCTTTCGTGGTTTCGATATTCATATTAGGTTACCAGTTCCTTCAAGGCCTCGACCGGGAACGTGGAGCGAGAGATGCCGCGCTCGAGTTGAACCAAGGTATTTTGACCACGATCACGTATGGAGACAATCGTACTGTTGAGATCATCATACCCCCCGGCTATGAACTCAGGTTTGAAAACCAACGCTTGAGTATCAATGGTTTCACGCTCCCCGAAAACGAGTACCCGCTACCTCTCGTCGGTCACACGCTGGGCGAGGGTTTCCACCGATTAATCATAAAAATTAGAGATAATTCAGTGGTGGTGGGCGAGTGATATTAACGCAAATCTTGAAAACGCTCGCCACATGCATTCTCGTAATCTCATTTTTACTCGTGACCGTCTCTGCATACCAACAATACCGTTCAATTTCCGCACTCGCGGAACTCAGCGATGCTACCTCTGCGATCGTCATCCGTCTATCTGTGGAGGAGCTGGCATACGTAGACAACGATGGTAAGCTACACATGTACGCCCTCGACCCCGCGAAACTCGATAACCTCCAAACTAGGCAACTGATCGGTGGAGAGAATTACGATTTTCAGGTGTCCATGAGCTACGAGGCTGGGGGCGAGTGCGTTCCTAAATCCTACGGTTCAGCCCCACCCGATGATAGGGCGAGGTGCTCGTTGGCGGTGGCATGCGCCCTCTACGAGAACGGCCGGTTCCTACCAGCCAAGTTAGGTGTGATTGCATGGCGCGCTTAGACGATCACGGCGTTGCAGATGTTCTCGCAATCGCATTCATGTTTGTAATGCTAGTCCTCGCCGCGGTGTTCATGCACGCCTATAGCCTGAGGCCACTCCGGGCGGCCACCGATCGCCAACTTGAGCTCAAGAGCGAACATTTGTACATGACCTTGGAGCTCGCCTGGGTCGAGCCGTACAGCATGAGCTTTCTGCGTGCAGCTGCCGAGAACCTCCTGCTTGAAGAACCAGTCGTGCCCGAGCCCCACCTGCGCTCAGCTATGGAAAACGTTCTAGAATACCTCCGTCCGTCCGGGTATGGGGTTATGGTGAGGCTGGTGAACGAGAACGAGGGCAGAGAGTGGGTTCAGGTGTACCCGGGCGATGCGGCGATGCCAGGAGCTGGAGTGAAACAGTTCACCAGGCAGGGTGAAGTGCGCCTGACCATGGCCGGCAGGGAGAACGTAGCCGTACCCGTGACCGTAAGGATACCCGTGACCGTGAGGATATTCGAGATCGCCAAGGCCTGAGTCTGGTGCATGGAGACTTACAAATTGTGTAAACTGGGGAGTTGACAAATCTTAGATATCTTGCCACTAAGTATGTCAAATGATATTTTACACTTCTTTCGTGTAAACTGGGGAGTTGACAACATCGGGAGGCCAGCACGAGGATGTAAACTGGGGAGTTGACAAAGAAAAATCCATCGCTTGTCCCGTCAAAAGGAGATTCGTTCAAATTTTGTTAAATGGGAACTTGGCGCGCGTGTAAACTGGGGAGTTGACACTATTTTCCTCTTATAAAGAACTTCCACCCAAAGCTTGGGCGGGAAGATGGGTCCACGTGACGGGCTAAGCGAATTCGTGAGCCGAAGTGGAAGGGCGAAACTTATCAAGCTCCTGCTCCGCAACGGTTGGTCCACAGTCCAGTTGGCGGCTGCTCTGGGCGTGACCCGGCAGGCCGTCCACGCATGGCTGAAGCGTGAGAAAACACACCCCTGTAACCACAACCTAAACAAGCTCATTTCTCTCGCCTCAAGCGTGGACAAAGTGGGTACGGCGAAAATTCTGCGCGAGGAACTCAAGGTTTTCAGCGAGTTGTTGCAGGGCAAGTTCGGGCGTGCGCTTAAGGATAACGTCGATCAATCAAATCTCTCGGGAACTGTTACTCGCTCGACTCTCGTCGGCTCATCCGCGTCCTTGTTCCGTGAAAAACGATAGAGGTAACCACTCACCGCTTCCTCCAACCGCTGTTCATGAGTTATGATTATTATCTGCTGCACGATCTCGGGAAGGCGCTCCCTCAGGACCTTCGCGAGCTCCTGAATGCCCTCCTCATCGAGGTTGTGCGTCGGTTCATCGAGCACGATCCAGCTGAGTGTGGGCACTAGCACGATCGCGAACGCTATCCGGAGTGCTAGGCAGGCATCGGTGCGTTCACCCCCGCTCGCGACCCCCTCGACCGGAATCCAGTTTCCAGCGCGATCACGGAGCTGCAGCACGTAATCGCTTCCCCGCTCGCCCCCCTCAACAGCGAGCTTAATGCCTGTTAAATCTCCGTAAGGGTAGATGCTCTCCCAGAGCTCGCTCATCGCCTCGTTAACCCCATCGATGAATTCCCTGCGCATAGCCACTTGGGTTCGCGCGAGCGCGGCTTGAATTGTGGTCAGGCTCCTCGCTGCGTTTTCCAGATGTTTGACCTCCACCTCACATCGCATAATCGTCTCGCGCTTTTCCCGAATGCTCTCGATGAGCTTCCGCTTCTCCACGATTAACTGTTCTTTCCCGACGAGCTCGGTGCGCAAACGCTCGTGAATGCGAATGAGCTCCTCGTGGTGGCGCTCGAGTTCTTTCGCTCGTGCCTCGTCGTAGGCGCGCCTCAACTGTTGTAGCTCGCGCTGTACACGTAATTGCTCAGTAAACTTCTGCTTGCGCTCGATCTCGAGCTGGTCCAAGTCAAGCCTCAGCTGAAGTGACTGCTTGGTCGCGGTGAATTGCCCACGGAGCGTTTCCGCTTCCTTGCGTGTCCCCTCAACCTCAATCGTGAGCTTTCTTGTTGCTTCCCGCACGTTTGGAAGTTCCCGTTCCAAATTCTGAATTTGTTGGAAGAGCTGAGAACGCTCCGCCTCTCGCGCAGGAAGCTCCTCGATCTCCTTCTCCAATAACTGGGCTCTCCTCTGAAGTTTGAGCTTCTCATTCAAATTTTTATTTAATTCTTTCACGTGTGCCTCAAGTTCGGCTGCGCGTTTGATTTTCGCCTCGAGCTGTCCCCTGCGCTCCTCCAATAATTGCTGCTTTTTACCCTCCTCAAGGGGGCTTTCGCAGACTGGACATGTTGAACCAGCTGCTGCAAGTTCATCCATTACCTGCCGAAGATCCTGCGCTCGGGCATGAGAAGCTGCAAGTTCATCGCCAGCGCGTCTAGACTTGAGCTGCAGTTCTTCAATCAGCTTCGCCAGTTCTTGTGATCTTAATTTTTCCAACTCCTCACTCAACTTGTTTTTCCGTTCTATCTCGCTCGCGAGCCTTTCCAAGCGTTCATGAATCATCCCTATCTTGGTTTCTAATTCCCGCACTCTCGAACTGCTAGTAGTTAAATTAGAGTTGAGCTCGCTCGCCCGGGCATCGGTCTTGCGGCAGGCCTGTTCAAGATCTGCCACCCGTCGCTTGAGTTCTTCGGGAGCAAACCTGACAGCAGCCCCTAACCTCCCTTTGACCTGCTCGATTTGACGATCCAACGCGTTTATCGCCCCATCGACTTCTCGGGATGAGCTCTCCAACCTTGCGAGTTCCTGCTCGGTTTTGCGTAACTGCTGAAGTTGGGAGGAGGTCGCCTCCAGCTCTGGTTGAATTTGCTGAAGCCTCCTCTGGGTCTCCTGCTTCGAGAGTTCAATATCCTTCATCTCCTGCTCGTGGGTCGGCAAGAGAGCTAGCGAAACGTCCTGTCCGAGCTGGCTTATGGTCCTCTTTCGTTCCTCAGTGCGGTCTCGGACGCGATTCGTGAGCGATCCGATTTCTTTGCGTGCCAGCTCAAGTTTGTTTATGCCCAAAAGCTCATCGATGCTTTCCATTCGTTTGCCGCGCGGCAGGGTCAGGAAATAATCCAAACGATTTTGTTCCGCGTAAATCGCTCGCTCGAAGAGATCGTAATCGAGTTTGAGGAGGGAGTGGATGTTCTCGCTCACGCGCGTCGCACTTGGGCTCTCGACCAACTCCCCGGTAGCCTTCCGAAGTTCCGAAAGCACCGTCCCCTTCCCCCGCTCGATGACACGTTTGACCGTAAATTCGTCGCCGTTAGGTGTGAGGAATCTAACCTCGACCTCTGCTCGATCCATCGTGTCAGGTCGGTTCATTATGAGGTTCTCGAGCCTGATGCGTCGGGTCTGCACCGCCGGCAGGGTCCCAAAGAGAGCGTAGGTAATCGCATCCAATACTGCGGACTTTCCAGCACCCATGGTTCCTACGAGAACATTCGTGCCGTCGCCAAAATGCAAGTCGGTGTTGCGGTGCGACTTCCAATTTTTTAGTTTAACTTGGGTTATCATCTGATTTTTTCTCCAGCTCAGTTTTGACCTGCTCTTCCACCACATCAAACACCTTTTGAAGCGCCTCCTCGGCCCTGTCCTCAACCAAAAGATTGTAGAGTACGCGTACATCGAACGGTTGGTCGTAACTAACCTCGCGAAGGTTTGCCTCAAGCAGACCCATCGCCATCTCATCTATGGGCAAGCGTCGCTCCCTCAACTTGCGCAGGAGCTGCACTTTTTCCTCGAGCCCTGGGGAGGTGAGGTCGCCCTTGCTTATAGCGACCAACGCTCGATCGGCGAACTCCTGAATGATCGATCGCTCGTCGAACTCGCTGCGCGATGCCTCTTTTGAGAGAGTCCCCGTGAGCCTCAGCCTGATCAGGGGGAGCTTCTCGAAATTGCGCCTGGGTCGCCCCAGCAGCTCCCGTACCTTTGCTCTTACCGCCTCACTCAACTGAAGGATCCCAACGCTCTCGAATTTCATTTCCTCATAGTAAAAATCTCGCGCACTTTTAAGCTCGATGAACTCGTAGCTGAGTCTGTCATCGAGGTCGAGCATGTAGAACCCCTTTGGCACCTCGGCCTCCACTTGAAGCAGCTGGGTCCGTTCGGTGCTCCCTGGAAAGAGTAATGGCTTCCCGTGCGCGGTAGCTTCTGCATGATAGTGAATGTGTCCGCAGAGGTAGAGGTCAAACCCGGACGGCAGGTCCGCGAGGTCGATCGTTGGGAACTCCTCGCTCGAGTACACGTACTGTCCTACAGATTGGTGAAGCATCATGATGTTGAACGTACCTTCCACAGGCTTGGGGTTCCAGGTAGCGAGCACATTTTTTGCATGTTGCTCGGGCACATTGCTCATGCCGTGAATCGCTAGCGTGCCACTTGAGGTGTTAAAAACCAGCGTGTTGTGATGCAGGTGGATGAGGAGACCCGCAGCTTCAAGAGCCTCTACAGGGTTAACGAATCCTCGGGTGCGCCGCTCGTGATTTCCGTGTAAAGCGATTACGGGTGTCCCGCGGAGCGCCACTGGGGAGAAATCATCCTGATTTTTGTCTATAACACGGCTGAGCGTGATCTCGTTCCGTCCCTTTGCTAGTGGAATTGAGAGAATGCGCATGGCTTGGGCCCAAACTTCTTGGCGGGGAGTTCTCATATCAAAAATATCGCCGAGCACGAGAATGAGTTCCGCACCAAGTTCAAGCGCTTGCTCGATGATCTCCCTAGCCTGCTCGAAAGAATCTTGTTCCCGCGGGGTCCCCCACTTCGTCCCCAGGTGAGTGTCAGCGATAACCGCAATTTTCACCGTTATCCCATTCAGTATATGGGACTAGAACTTAAGACAATTTTCAGGAGAGGGGTCAAGAATATTCTCTGTTTTCCGCGCCCCAATCATTTTAATCAAACCCAGCCAAATTGTGTTTGGTACCTCCATGTCAGAATCTTGGGTCGACAAGTACCAACCCCGCAAACTCAAGGAAGTAATTGGACAATCCCAAGCTCTTAAAGCAATGCTTGACTGGGCTGAAGGGTGGCGGAAGGGCAAGCCAAAAAAACCCGCCCTCCTGCTCTACGGGGCGGCGGGGACGGGAAAGACAATTGCCACCGCTGCATTGGCCCGGGAATTTGGATGGGATCTGATTGAGCTCAACGCTAGCGACAAACGCACCCTTAAAATAGTCCAACAGGTCGCCGGCACAGCAGCGACGACTGGCACTCTTTTTGCAGGAACTGAGGGCAAGCGGTTGGTCGTGCTCGACGAAGCCGACAACGTCTACGGAACTACAGACAGGGGTGGATACCGCGCGATCGAGGAATTGCTCAAGCAGACTCAGAACCCAGTGGTGCTAATTGCCAATGACCAATATGCGATTCCGTGGAAAATAAGGGGCACCTGCCTCGCCATAAACTTCAGGCGCTTGACTAAGGATGTAATCGCAAGCGTACTCCAACGGATATGCCGCGCGGAGCACATCGAAGTCGACCCGATTGCGTTGAACGTAATCGCTGAAACTGTACGGGGCGACCTGCGCTCCGCGATAAATGATCTGCAAACCATTGCAGCCGGCAGAAAGCGCTTAGCCATAAAGGATGTCGTGCTTTACCGACGCGACCGGGAAGCGAGCATTTTCGACGTGCTGAAGCAACTCGTCTATGCCAAGGGAGTCAGGGAAGCCCGAGAGTTGCTATGGGCGCTCGACAAGGCGCCTGACGATGCCCTCGCGTGGATTGATGAAAATATCCCACGGATGTTTGCCGACCCAGCTGACCGGGTTCAGGCCTACGACGCCATTTCGCGGGCCGATACTTTTCTAGGCCGCGCCCGAAGAAGACAAGCTTACGGGCTGTGGAGGTACGCCAGTGACCTAATGAGCGCCGGGGTCGCTCTCTCTCGTGAGGGTGAGTTAAAATTTGTCCGCTTCCAACCCCCCAGTTCTGGAAAATATTTTGGCAGAACTAGGGCTGCTCGAGCCGTGCGTGATAGCACAGCGAAAAAAATCGCTGCTCGTTGCCACACCTCCTCGAAAGTTGCGCGAAAACACTTCTTGCCCTACTTGCACCTGATATTCAAACACGACAAGAAGGCTGCATCTCGAATCGCGGCCGAACTCGAATTGAGCGACACTGAGGCTGATTATCTTATGTCGATGCGATGATTCAGAAGGTTTTTCTGTGAAGATAGTCGAGAAGCTCAAACTGGGTAGGCTGGCGACCTTCCTCCTCAACAAGCGACTTCCCGTTTACAACTGGTTATATTTCAAAGAGGCGTTCTCCCGAGACCTCGTGTTCCTACTTGCTGAAACTTGGGGACTTGGCGAAGGCGATCTCGTACTTGACCCCTTTGTTGGCTGCGGGACGACGCCGCTTGCCTGCAAACAACTTGGGGTAGGCAGCGTCGGTTATGATGTACATCCAATCATGTTGTTCGCCTCGCGCGTGAAATTAAGGGATTACGATGTGGAGGAGCTCAGGGCAGCAGTTCGAAGGTTGATGAAATCGAAGTTCGAAAAACTAGAAGTTGAAATGCCGGGTTTCGCCGCGCGCGTTTTTCCAAAGCCCCTGCTGGAGGACATCGCATTTTTCAAGCGAAAGATAATAGAGGTTGAAAACGAGAAGGTTCGCGAATTTCTGTTACTCGGGTTGATGAATGCGGCGATGCGATGCAGCTGGGCGCACAAGGATGGCGCGGCGATAAGATTCGTCAAGAAGCCGGTGCCTCCCCTCCGAAATGTGCTCAAACGACAACTCCTGCACATGTGTAGCGATGTCGAGCGATTCGAGGGAAAGGCCTGCAAGGTAACGATTGAGCACTGCGACGCGAGGAAGCTTAAGCTGGCCGACGAGAGTGTTGATGCAGTCGTTACCTCTCCGCCCTACCTGAACAAACGGGAGTACATCAACGCGTACCGCATCGAGCAGCAGTTGTTGGACTTGGATGCTCCAGCTTCAGATCAGCTCATCAGCGTGCGTGAGGGTGGCGCTGTGGAGGATTTTTCTGAAGTTGGGGAATTTGTTGGGGAAAAACCGATCGAAGCGAAACTTTACTTCAAGGACATGTTCGCAGTAATCAAAGAGCTTTATCGCGTCTGCAAGCACGGGGCGAGAGTTTGTTTGGTGACATCAGATGGATGTTTCCCGGAAGGTGTTGTTGAGGTCTGCGAAACGCTTAGCAGGCTTGCCGAACGCGCCGGGTTCAGGGCCAAACGCGTGGTCGTGGTAAACAAGCGCTTCTGTACAACTCCCGCGAGAAAGAAGGTCGGAATAGCGCGGGAGGGCCTGCTGATGTGGGAGCGGTAAGTCGTGATGGCCATTCTGGCTGAAAGAACATTATCCACTTGTAACAACTGTGGTGCTGGCGATGATAATTTAATGTGAAAAGAAAAGTTTGATATTCCTTAAACGGGTAATATTTTCACGGGGAAAAATCAAAAAGAGGTGAAAAAAATGAAAGGAAGCCTTGTGGGTGGAATACTTCTTTGTCTCATCGTCGCGATTGCAATCGTCTATTTTCAGGGTTTGGGCTTGGGTACCGAAGAAATCAAGCAGGCTTTCGAGGACCCAGAGGCGGGAAAACTTCTGGCATCGAGTTTTCTCAGTTACCTTTTGACTCCTTATACGATGTATAACAGCTTTGGCGTTCTCCTTCCAATGGTAGCTTGGGTTGTAGGTGGCTTTCTTGGAGGATTGATTGCGAGAAGTCCAGGTAAAGCTGTAATCATGGCTATTTTAAGCGTGGCGGTCGTGTGGGTTGTCCTGGGATTCATAAGTGGGTCTATGGCTGGGCTCTCATTTGATCAGACGATTCGCACCTTGGTCGACGGGGTCAAAGGGATGGAAACGAACTTGGGCGTTGCTTTTGTCGCATGCCTCGCTGGAGGGATTTTTGGTGGGGCCATTACCAGCGGTGGAAAAAACAATGAGCAGAAGAGACTGGAGAAGGGGAAGAAAGAAGCAATAAAGAAAGCAGAGGAGGAAAAAAGGGCGGAAGAGGCAATCGCGGAAAAGCAGAAAGTCGATCGGGAGCTGAAGGAGGCGGAGCAGAAAATCAAGACCCTGGAGGAGAAGCTGAGGGATTTAAAACCAGAAGAAGAGGAAGTAGAGTAATCGAAACCTGAACTGGCAATGTTAACGGCGCACAACATATGGCTGCGTGCTGCTGTCCGATCAGAGCGTATACTTTTAACCTCGGATTTCCTGATTTCATGATCCAAGTCCACATTTTCGCTTGGTTAGCTGCGGCGTCGCGAAGCGATCCAACCTAATGGATTGCACTTTCTCAATCTCCACGTTTGCTCTTACATCAGGAAAGAAAGTTAGAGTGAATCGAGGATCTATTGCTACAGAGAGAAAGTCTGCAAAGTAATCTTTTTGTTAAGGTCCGCGTGAGACAATAGGGCGATAGCATGGTGGCCCTTCGAACCTTAGCGAGCGTGATCTTCGCTACGATTTTCCTCTCGATCTTCGCCGCCCTCTACTTACAATATCAGAGCGGGAGCGCGGAGGCCGTTTTCAGGCGCCAGGCTGAGCAGCTCGCGCAGCAGGTAAAGCTTCTAGCAGATCAAGACGCAGGGGCTTCCCTACCCTTTGACATCGTGGTGCCCCCAAATTGTGAGCTCCGGTTCGAGGAGAACTTGGTGGTGATTGTGATCGGGCAGGCGCAGGAGAATTTTGATGCAGGCGTTGCGGTCAGCGGGCAGACGCTCAGCGGACAACAGGCGCGACTAACGCTCAAGCGCACGGAGAACGGGGTGACGGTAAGTGTCTGATGCCCACGAGCTGACCTTCTACCTGCTCTTCGGGGTCCTCATGGCGATCCTGCTTGCGGGAGTCTTCTTCATGCAGCTGACGAAGCAGCGGGAATTCGAGGTCAGTGCTCAGGCCCAAGCGCTCGCGGACGACCTAGCCAAAACTTGCTTTTCAGCTCTATCTGGACAGCAACCCACTCTTGACCTGCCCTTGCAATTAGCTGGTTCAAGTTATGAGCTCGAAATAGACAAGAACCGCTCGACCTTCATCGTGCGGATAACCGGGGGGACTGGGGCAGGTGAAAGCTACTGGACCATCGCAAACGTCGGGTTGCAGGTGGAGAACACAAGCCTCATACCTGGAGGAAGAGTTTACTTCATGTGCTCAGGTGATGCCGTGCTCGTCAGCGCCTCTCCGATTGAAGCGTTGCCTGAAAACATCCTTCCTACACCCCTAGGCGAACCACCGGAATTCTATTATTTCGCGCGAGAGAACCAGCGCGAGGCAACGGCGATTATCGTCGCTTACTTTGACGTGTCCCGTGACATTGACGCGTACAAATGGGAAAACAGCGATTCGATACTCGTCCGTGCTGGTTCAATCTGGCTCCGCGTTCAAGGGCACGAAAACTGGGAAAATGTCGGGCTCATCGATAACGTTTGGATAATTTCAAAAATCGAGAACTACATAGGGGAACTTACCGATGCCTTTGCCTTTTCCTGTCCAAGTGCAGAAAACGCCTACTTGAGCGGATGGCTGTACTCGCCCGCGCGGACGCTTGGCTATTTACGTTCGCGAACCTGGCGGTGCACAAGCGATAACGCGGTAGTAAACATACCAAATAACGCATCGATTCGAGCTGCTGCAGCGGCCACCAACATTTCCACTTACCTCACTTGGCGGGTCGAATTTGAGAGTTACATCTTACACTATCAAGCGATACAATGGTGGTACATGGAAAATACTCCTGGTTTTGTCTTTCAATCGGAGCCTGAGTTAGAAGCCGTGGTTTAAGGAACGAATACTCCTCGAGCCCCGAAGATGTCTTGCACCGTCACGTAGACCATGTTGTTCTCATTCTCCAGCTCCACTGCAAGTCCTTCGCACGCATAGTTCTCGTTAAGCGCTCGCTCCAACTCCTCCAACTCCGCGAGGTTCTCCGCGCCCGCCACCAGCACCGCAGATAGCTCGGCTACGTGCCTTATCCGTTCGAATCTCGGGCGGGACATCGCATGCAAACTTAACCCGAATGCCATAGGGCCCATCACGTGCTCAAAGCTGGCATTTAGGTAACCCCGTGCATGAATGCCCCCATTAGGTAACCACTCAATCATGAGCGAGTTCTCGTCGCATAGCGGTACGGCGACCTTAAGGGTTGAGCGCGAGGAGGCGTTGATGTCGGAGATATGCGCGTTCATGTACTCGCGAATGTAATTTTCCACATTTTCACGTGTACCACCCTTTAAGCCGACATCGTACATCGCAGCAGCTATCGAGCTCTCGAGCGTTGAGTTTAGCTCGCTCTCAACTTGCGATGCTGTGGCGCGAATCACGTCAGCAGCGCTCTTCAGAATAATCGTTGAGACCTCTCGTTCCTCCAACGACTGAAAAGTAATTATCGCTACGCTCGAGCACAGAATCACGAATATCGTGAAGACCGCAAGCGTTGGAGCGGAAGCGCATTTGTCAACCTGCGACTTGGACATCCTAACCGCCAACAAATTTTAATTTTACTTTTCAACTTTAAAGCGTATAAATTAAAAAGATCAAATCTTATTAGAACTCACAAAAGTTAAAAAAATACATAGCGAGGGAAGAGATTACAAGATAGAATTGACGCCAACTTAACAAATTTGTTTATACCTTAATTGTTACACTTTCAGTAACACGCAAAAGCTTTAAATAGTGGAATGCCTTTGAAAAGCTAATTGTGGGGAGGAAGCCAGCAAAGAAGGCTGAACTTTCGCCTAAGGGCAAAAGGGAGTCATGGAAGAACCTAGCGCGGCTAGGGAAGGCAGTGGATAAAGCGCGCGGTAGGGTGCGTTGAAGCCGAAGTGCTGGAAAAAGATCGCACGGCAAAAAGCGCGGAGAGGGATGACCGAACCGCCGCGGAGTAGTCGCGTGGTCGAATCCCCGCACTTTCTACGGCAACGTTGAGTTTGGCGAATTGCTTTGCGATGTCTTCGAGGCCAAGCACTCTCAGACGCGAACGTGGTACCCAACCCGCTCTTTGGTCCTAGAGGTGGTGAGAAATTTAAGTCGAACCGATGAAGAAGAATTCAAAATAAAATGATTAAACCTTTTTTTAAACAACAAAATCGAACTGTCAAAGCGCTGGCAAAAGTGTCTTTATCTCCCAATCGCTGACTTGGGCCCTGTAGCTGTCCCACTCATGCCCCTTGATGTAGAGGAAGTGGCTGAAGAGGTGCTCTCCCAGAGCTTCCCGCACCAGGCTGCTTCGTCTCATACAATCGAGCGCTTCCCCCAAATTCTCAGGGAGTGATCCTATGCCCAGGGCCTCCCGTTCCTCGGCGCTCATGCGGAAGATATCTTTCTCGACTGGCTCGGGGGGCTCGATCTTATCCTCGATCCCCTTCAATCCTGCGGCGAGCATCACCGCGAACTGCAGATATGGATTGCCAGCCGGGTCGGGGTTACGAAGCTCGATGCGCGTTCGTGCTCCCCTACCAGCTGGCACACGAATGAAGGCGCTTCGATTTCGGTTGGCCCATGAGATGTAAACGGGTGCTTCGTACCCTGGGACTAGGCGCTTATAGGAGTTGACCGATGAGGCGAGAATCGCGCACGTCTCCCTCGCGTACTTCAACATGCCCCCGATGAAGTGGAGCGCGAGCTTGCTTAGCTTATACGTGCCCTTGGGGTCGTAAAAAACGCTTTTGCTTTGCGCCATCAGCGACTGGTTGACATGCATCCCGGAGCCGTTGATCCCGAAGATCGGCTTAGGCATGAAGGTGGCGTAGAGTCCGTGCTTGCTGGCGATCGTTTTCGTGACGTACTTCATCATGGCAACGCGATCGGCCGAGGTTATAGCGTCAGCGTACGCCAAGTCAATCTCGTGCTGCCCCGGTGCAACTTCATGATGGGAGGCCTCAACGTCAAAACCCATCGCGTTGAGATAGGTGACTATTTCCTTTCGAACGTTATCGCCGCGGTCGCGCATCAAGTCAAAGTAGCCCCCGTAATCGGAGGGCTTCGTCGTCGGGTCCCCCCGCTCGTCCGGCATGAAGAGGAAGAACTCGTACTCCGGAGCGGTGTTGAACATCCAGCCCTTCTTCCCGACGCGCTTCATCAGCCTTTGGAGGGCCGCCCGTGGATCTCCATCGAACTGGTTGTCTTCATGGTCGTACACATCGCACACGATGCGGGCTGTTTTTAGGTTGTCTTGGAGCCAAGGAAGCACGACAAAGGTGTTCGGATCTGGCTTGAGACGCATGTCTGACTCCTCAATCGTAGCGTACCCCAACACCGAGGATCCATCGAAGAACACGCCCTCATCAAGAGCCTTTTCGAGTTTGGTGATCGGGATTGTGACGTTTTTGACGGTGCCCAAGATGTCCATGAACTGCATCTGAACGAACTTTATTCCCTCTTTCTTCACGAGCTGCATGATCTCGGATTTGGAAGCCATTTCACCACCACCCACCTAATTACGCCTCGCATTTAAACTTGGCGCCGATATATAGTGAGGTATATAAATCAGGTGCGGTTTATGAATGACATTGAGTCATCTTTCGTTTAGATGATCAACTCCGGAAAAGCTTCAGCTTCCGCACGGAGATTTCGAACATCCCGCACTTACTGCAGTGTAGATCCGCTCGCTCTCCCTTCGTCGCCATCACCCACGCTGGTTTACCACAGTGGGGGCAGCGCACGGACCCGTGAATCAGTTTTGAAATTTTCCGAGAACCCATCGTCGATCTCCTAATTTTCTCCCTCTGCGCCTGCTGGTGCAGTCGGATGGATAACCTCACCCAAAAGCTTGTGCCTTTCGGGAAACCACACCAGCAGATTGCGCGGGGGATATATACATGCCTAAGCCCCCTCGCCGAGCAACCTGCGAGGCCTGCCTTCGCTGGTGCAGGTCACGACGCAAATGCCCGTGGCTTCACCCTCCCAGATCCAGTTCACCAATTCACACCCCCTGATATATCGGATTTTCCTGTTATAAATCATTAGTTCGGAAATCATTTGTATGGCATATACCAAGTCCCCACCGGGGTTTTTCACGAGAATCTTGAGTTCGACAAAGGGGAGAGTTTTGAACGAAATCAAGAAGAAACCTACTCATGGGTATGAGTTGGCAAATAGGTTGGGAATTTCCCTTTCATCTGCTTATGAGCATCTTGGGGACCTTAGACAAAGCGGGTTTGTGGATTTTAAAGAAGAGGGCAGAAGGAGGGTCTATTTCCTAACCGATAAAGGAAAATACCTTTTGAAAGCGCTTAGATAGTAGAAGCTTAAGATTCTCGTTAAGTGGTAGAACATCGAAGATTTCTGTGATCGAGGAAAGGGATGAAAAAGAAAATCATCATCGAATGACTCGAGAATGAAGCGGACATGAAAGTTGATAAAATAACTCGTCGATGCTAACTACGCCCCCTTAATTAAACCGAAACCCAAGTATGCAACAGTGAAGACTATTGTAGTGAACAAGACGGTTTTACCCATCGTTGCCCAAAGCTCGACCTTATCGTTGCCTGCGCTTATCACTGCGATGTAGCGCGCCATCACCGCCGCGAGGGCTATCGCCGTTAGGCCCATCACGAGCTTCAGGAGAACGAGTTCGTTGGCCTCCATCGCGCCCAATAAGAAAGGCAGGTTCGTCAATCCAGCACCTGCAGCCTCGCCCGCCACCGTGAACGAAACGCCCGACATGAACTCCATCACCCAGACCGACATCGCGCAGACGATCGGTAACAGGACCACGGTGACCAACCAGAGGTTCCCCATCGCCTCCTCTATCCGCTCGCGGAAGCGGTGTTCAACTCGGTGTAACGTCGAGAGGAAATCCGCTGCCATCATGCACGCCTGTCCCGCTGCCGCTTCCGAGCTCCGCCGAATGCGCGTAATCACGTTTAGGAAGCTTTGGATGAGGGGGTTACGGGTTCGCTTGATCAACCCTCGCTCAAATAGCGCGCGGCGCACATCTATCGCATGCTTCTCGGTGCTCTCGACGATTTCGTGGAGCTGATTCGCAACGGGCGATCCCGGCATCAACTCGGCGGTCTCGACCATCGCCTGACTCATCGGCTTTCCGTCGATTACGCGTGAGCCTATGGTGTTGAGCGCCGATCCCCAGTCGATCGCCTTCGTTCGCTCTTCCTCCCGAAGCTTCCTTCGCTGCCCAGCGTAGAGATATGCGTAGACAGCAACCGCCGCAGCCGCAGCCCAGATGAACCAAAACGTGTTCACCCCTTGGACGAGTGCTCCCAACGCACCTGTCTGAACGCCCACAAAATAGAGGAAACCTGGCCAAGCGAGGGCAAGGAAAACCAAGAGCGATGGCAGCCAAGAGGGAACCTCGCGCGCGAAGATCCTTGCATTCCCCCGTGAGGGTAGACGGGGGTCATCCTCAGGCACCTCGGAAGGAGGTAGGGTCGTGGGCCTGAGCCTGCCCATATAGGTAGTGAAGGCGAAAAAGGAGGCCACGAGCAGGAGGGCTGCGAGCACGAAGAAGTGCAGCTGGACAAAATTTGCCCCTATCGCACCGAACAATGGAGAGAGGCCAATCATCCCGACGATCGCGAGCGAGCCGAATACCATGAATGCCATTGTAGGCATCACGAGCGCGTTCAAGCGCTTGCTCAGCTGAGCCTCGCTGCTCTCGAGCACGCGTTGTGGCGCCCGGCCAACATCGGAGGTGCGAGAAGCTTCCTCCAGCGCACCCGTAGAGCGGAGGATATCGAAAAGCGCCTGCCTCGTGCCCTCATCGATCTCGCCCCACCGATGAGCGATTACCGTAAGCATATGGCGGACACTCTCATAGCGGTGGCGAGTATCGAGCTCGAGCAGCCCGCGCTGGAGGTCGCCCGCGAGTTCGCCTTTGCTCTCGTTAGCAGCTAGAATCGTCGCCCCGCGCAGGTCGGGCTTGTGGTAGAGAGCAAAGCTTAACAACATGATCGTGTGGATCGCTTCCCCTTGGGCCTCGCTTCGCCTTATCCCGGCGAGGCTTGGGGGATAGAGGTAGAAGACCATCCCCAAGGCGCATCCCAACACCAAGCCAAGCACGGGGAGCCACCACATCGCGAGCATGTCCGAGCCTGCTAGACCGATTAGCAGCCACCCGAGAACGCTCATAAGGGTGGGGATGCCTAACATGAGGAAGAACCCAGCCCAGTACTCTCTCGTTGAAATTTTGAGCTTTGCTTGCTCGAGCTCACGCTGGGTGCTTTTGGTTACTTCCATGCCGCGCGTGAGCCGACCAAAAATTCGATTCGCGAGCTTGCACAGGCGCTCGTAAAAGGACGGTGGACGTTTCTCAGCCTGTTTGAAGCGCTCAAGGATTTCTCGCACATCCTCGCTCACGGGTAGCCATTTCTCTACTTTTAAAGGGCCTTCAACCAACTCTGCCACCTAGTTAGAACGCGCTCGTACTCTGGAGCATTTTCTTTAACGAAGGAGAAGTAAGCATCGTAGGCACGACTCACGAATGGTAGCTCGAGGTAGCTCATGTCGCCAGTGCGTCTGGTCAAACCAAGCAAGTCAGATTTCATCTTAGCCTCTGCGAGAATGCCTGTGAGGAAGTCTCGCTCATTTATCGCGAACCGCTTGCACATAGTGGGCAAGAGCTGGCTTCCGCCTCTTTCAGGTGACAAGAAGTCCAATCGTTTTGCAGCATCTAGGACATTGAGTTTCGAGAGATCAAAGGAGTTCAAGCGCTCGAGAAGGCGCCTATCACCGCGAAGGAAATTTCTTGGCACGAGCAAATCGCGCTTGCGGTCGTCGGTGAAAATCTCGGCATACTTCGGCTTGTCATCCCAATCTTTGAGTACCTCAGCCACCTCTATCACCCGCCTGATGGTACCGGTGGGAGTGGAAAAGCGGGCGGTGCTGACGACAAGATCGACGTACTTGTAGGCTGCGTCATGCAATCCCATGATGCGGCACACCAGATCAAACATCTCGCGCTTCGAGCGGGCGTGAAAGCTGCTCACGATTGGTTGACTTCCCTGCCGCGCTGCCGCCCCCAAAGCTGCCCTAACCGCCTCCATCGCCCGTACCTCCGTGATGAGCCAGTATGCCGCGCCTCCCCGAAGGAAGGCATCAATTTGGCGCTGGAGATGCGCGGCATCGGCAATTCGCACATTTTCGATTGAGTAACCGTGTGCAACGAACTCCTCGAGGTGGAGTTCCTCCGTATCCTGAAATGCTATGATGCGTTGGTGGGGGCCTATCTCGGGCACTAGCGTCTCGACTTCGCTGGTCTTTGCGCTCCCCATCTCACCTATGATAAAAGCTGAAGCACCTCGCCGGACGAGGTTGCTCACGAGCGAGCTGGCGAGAGGTGTGAGCGTGCCCCGCTCGAGAAAGAGTGGCTGGGTCCAAGCTCGGCGGCGACGCTTCCTAACCGATATCGCGATGCTCCTCGACCATATCGCCGGGTAATAAATACTCTTGCTTCAATTTCTACGACCCACAGACCCTAGCTCTTTTCGCATCATCTCTTTCAGCGCGTTGCTCAGTACCTTCATCTGATTCTCCTCTCGATCGTACGGCGATACGAAGACCCGGTGTGGCTCAGCGAATGCTTCTTTCACCACGACTTTGTTCGGATCCATTCCCCAAGCGCTCACCATTTGCTCCAGTATCTGCAAGCGTGTAATCTTCGTTTTGGACCTAATCGATAGTCCAGAGCTAGCGTAAACGTTGCGGAGGAACTCGATTCCCTTCATGCGTATGTCGTGGTAGGTCGAGATCCTGTGGCCCATCATGTATTCAATGTAGTCGGTCGGCATACCGAGTGCTGCTAACTGTGTTCGGAAATACTTACGGATCGAGTGGGCCCAGAGCTGGTATCGGGTCCGACCACTTCCCCTCCTTGAAACGAGCCCGGCCCTTCGATAAAGCGAGTTGATGACGTGGTAAATCACGCGGGGGGTCACCGACCTTACCTTAATGTCGCGATCAGCGCGTATGAGCGGCGATTCGTCCGTGATTTGTTCCGGGGGAATTCCTACACGAAGTATGTGACCGCTTGAGGTTCGGTGTTCCCTTAAAGTTCCACGCCGCCGCAGGTCGAGGTACGCTTTCAGGTACTCGGCGGCCTCCTTGCCTAGGAAGGTGTCGTAGCTGTGATACTTGCCCTTAGTGATGTCGGCCTCCACGTGCACTTGCACGGGCACCATGCCGCGTTCCAAGTCCCCGCGGACGTGGCGGTACTTTAGCCGCGCGAGCGTCCCTATCCGAAAGCCGCCTAGGGCTAGCATCGAAACGATCGCTTTGTCGCGGAGGTTCCCCAAATCGATCATCCGCTGGAGTTCCTCGGGCGTCGGAGCTCGGTCTTCGTTTTTGATCGTACGCTTGAGTCGGTAGAGGAGCCTGAGTTCCAAACCATTTGCTCGGTACAGGCTCTTGATGGCTTTGACGTAATTCGCTATGGTGAGCGGTGCGAGTCCGTCCGCCTGCAGAGATCCGACGTAATCATCGAGGAGTTTCGCGTGTTCGGCAAGCTTCTTTTGATCAGGCAGCCCATCGGAGGTCTTGCACTCGCAAATAAGTTCGTCGGGGGCCCTTCCAGCCCATCTGCAGAACTGGGCAACGCCGTGTACGTAGGTGCGCAGGGTATGCTCGCTAGAGCTGAGGCCCCGCCTCAGGTACTTTGCGAGGTCGAATATCGCTCGGCTCTCGCACGCGAACGGGATCAGACGAGGCGTGTCGTTAAGGAGGGAGCGAATAATGTAATCGTAGACATCCTCCTCGCCCCTGCTCATATCCCCCGGAAGCCTGACCTCAACTGGTCTGTCGAGTTGGTAGCCCTCAGGCCCGTGCGTGATTCTTCGGATCTCGAACCCGCCTTCGAGTCGCTCCAAGACTCTGGACTCTGAAACCACTCACTGAACCTCCTGTGTGCTAATACATACAGACATACGTATGAGGGAAGTGTTATTTAAGCATATCGACATAGGACCACACTGGCGTTTAAGCATGGGACGGATGACCATTGAGCTGCCCGAAAAGCTGGAGCGTGACTTTCGGGCAAGGGTGGCCCTCAAGTACGGTGGGGAGAAAGGGGCTTTAGGCAAGGCTATCGCAGAAGCCCTCGAGCTATGGCTCAAACGGGAAAAGTAGCGCATCACCCCACCTCCCTCAGCTCGAGGATGCAGGACTTGAGGATCACGAGCCCCGTTGAGCGCTGCCTTAAGTTGTCCGGCACGGCTGAGCCGTTAAATCTCTCCCACTCGATTCGGATGTAGCCCCCGTTATCCTCGGCAAGCCAACCGACAGTTTCCCTCACCTGCGGTCCGTAGGCCTTGGAGTTAACGTCCTTGAAGAGAACGTGGTCCCAGTACCGAACGTAGACGACGCGGCCATCCATCATGTTGGCTCACCCCCGCACGCGAGGTTGGGGTAGACGCGGAAAGATTTCTGTAAACAAACGCTAAGGGTTGGGTTTCTCTCCTTGCCTTCACGGGCGATTACCCCATTTTCAATGAGCCGATTCACCTTCCGCTGTGGTCTTCTCTCATACACAATAAATACACAACATGGGCACCCTTCTATCTGGAACAATGCCGACGTTGTGTAGTTATTACATTCCACTTGGTAAAAAAACATTAAAAATAAGGATTAGGGTTTTCCTATTCGACTAAGGATTTCTTCCAAAGTAGGCCTTGAAGTGCTTACAGTAAGACTTGAATCTTACATCAGAATGGATATACTCTCTTGTTGTGCTCATTTGCTCGTGGCCCAATATCTGTTGGATGTCCTCCCTTGGAATAATTCTGTCCTCAGAAGCGTTCGCGAAATCCTCATCTAGATGGGTCGCGAAAGTGTGCCGAAGGACATGGGGCTTTACCTTATAAATTACCGCACCATCAAGTTTCACTAAAACTACTTTTTGAATACTTGCTTTTTCAGCCGCTTTATTTACAATTTTGCGGATTTGAGGAACCGTCAATTTAGCCCCCGATTTCGAGACGAAGAAATAATCGCTATTCCCTGAGTTTACATAGCTCCTCCTTACCTTATTCAGCCACCTGTCTATCAGCCTATCAAGGTCGAGATGATATGGTACCCTTCTCGGCTTATCTCCCTTGCCAACGACCTCTATTTCCCTCCTCTTCGTGTCGACCTTTTCGATTTTTAAACCTGCAGCTTCTCCTGCCCTTATTCCGGTATAGCAAAGCATGCTGAGGAGGAGCGTATCGCGCAGGCTGTCTGGCGCATTAATTAGACGGCGAACCTCATCCCTCGTAAGGGGTTCTCGACCAACACCCTTCCGTACTCCAGATCGATACTTTTTTATCTGCCTCCTCAGTTCTGGAAGCTTCCTCCTTAATTCTGAAACGTCAATGTCATGGCAGAGGTCCAAATACTCGTAAAACGATTTAATTGTTGAAAAATAGTGTGATATAGTGCCTTTTGCCCTCCTCTTTACCATCAAATTGTTTAGAAAGTCCCAAACATCCCTCGGGGCGACTTTCTCTAACGGTTTACCCTTTAAGAAGTTCTCGAACATCGCCAAACAGCACTTATGATTATTGACGACACTTGAGCCCTCATCTTCAAGATACCTGAGATATTCTTTTATGAAATAGCTTTTCACTGCTATATGTTTTTGAGGCGAAGGCAGATTCGGAGGCAAATTTCGTCGTTTTCTCCACATCCAAATAACGTGATTGGCGACGCTTTCTGCCTGCGCGATCGCGTAATCACTAAGCCCCTGTTCGTATAGCTCTTGGCGACGGGGGAAGGACTTCAAATGCGAATTCCGTGGCAAATTCCTTCTCATAGCGGAGCGGCTCACACCCTCCTCCCGCGCTATCGCGGAGTCGCTAAGCCCCTGTTCGTATAGCTCTTGGCGCCTTGCGAAGGACCCGAGAAAGGTCTCTGGTGAACCAGCTTGGATGGATCCCTTTTCATTGCTTTCATCCTTCGTTGTTTCACCCTCACTTTCCTTTAACAAGCCATCGAGCGCTGTCTGCACAATTTCGCTTTCACTTGCCACATGCTTCACCCCCTGATCTTCCACTTTATTATTCCCCCTTCTTGCTCAACCCGCTTAATCGTATGTACGTTCTCCAGCCCTTCGACACCTAAGAGGATCTCGCTACGTTCGTATGGAAGTAAATCGCTCATCTCGGGCACGCCGAGTTCGCCGCCGTGTTCCTCGAGTAGCTTCTCTACATCGTCTGCAACTTTCTCGATCCTGCTTCCGTGTTTATCAACGAGGAAGTCGACTCCCTTCTCGGTCTTCTCCAACCTCCCCTCGATCCGCTTGACCGCTTTTTCTACCTCTTCCAGCCTCTCTACAAGAGGTCTGAGGGTTACATCAATTTCTGCCGTGCCCCCGCCATTCTGGCGTCTCTCGATCTCGTTCTCCGCCGCCAAGCGCAGGAACTGGCTCCGGCTACCGTGGCAGTGCCTACTATATTCCTTGTACCGCTTGGCCTGATCCTTCGTCAGGGATATGTTTATCCTTGTGAGATTATCTCTCAATTCATTCACCCATTATTTTTCTGTAGCGTGAGTGGCGAAGGAATGTCTGAGGATACGCGGCGTCACTCCGTGGATCTTCTGAATCCTCGCTTGCTCGGCAGCTTTGCGGACGATTTTTCTTATCTCATCCGGTTTCAGTCCCTTGCCATATCTCGAAACGAAGAAGTGATCGTCGTCCCCTGCATCCAGGTAGCTACCTCTTTCTTTTCTCAGCCAGTGGTCTACGAGCATGCCGAGCTTTTCCCTGGAATAGGGAACCAGCCTGTCTCTTCCCCTCTTTCCTCTGACTACCTTGATCATCCCTTTTTCCGGGTCGATGTCACTCAGCTTGAGGTCTGCCAGCTCATTTGTCCTTAGTCCCGTGTCGTAGAGCAATGCGATAATCAGCCTGTCACGAAGGTTGTCTGGGGCTTGGATTAGCTCTCTGATTTCTTCTCTACTGAGGGGCTCACGCTCGTAACTCTTCAGACCCTTTCCTCGATATTTTCGTTTTGACACTTCTTTCACCTCCCATATGTTTCTCCCCGCCGAGTCTTTGGGTGGAGGTTGTTTATAAGGGGAAAAATAGCGATTTTCCAGCAACAATTTAATCCACCTTCCTCAGTAGCCCCCTCTTCTCCAAGCGCCGTCTTCCCCTCTCTGAGATCGAGTAAACGAGTTCCCCCCGCCCCAGGTCGAACCGTTCCCTCAGCAGACCGCGCTCGGCCATGCCCCCCAGAGTAGCTCTTAGGCAGGGCATCTCTATCCTGCACTCCCTGCACTTGGGGAGGGCCAAGTAGTGCGCGAAGCAGGGTTCAGATTTCGTTATCTCCCTTTCCCCTCCCAACGGCATTCACGGGGGAGGCCCACGGAAGCATCCCTTCGGCAGCAGGGGCCCCACTACCGAATATAACCTCCAGAGCACCTCGGGCCCGTCTAGACCGCCCGTTTCGACGTCTGCACCCTTGGCCGACTCTAGGATGCGGCGTGCGTGCGGTAGATCCATCCCCCCTTCGAATCCCAAGAAGTGATCCCTCAGGAGCCTCTCGATGCAGATGTGCCTCACCCTCCCTATGCCCGCCCCGTCGAGCCCGAGCAGGAGGGTTCGGGTCCTGAGAGCTGGCAGAACCTCCGCGCCGAGCGTGATCAGCGTCGCGCCCTTCCGCCTGCAGAATCGAACCTCCTCGAACAGCCCTCGGACGATCTCCTCCTCGCTGGATCCGTCGCCGCTGAGCATCCGGGTTATCCTCCTCGGGTTTCCGTACCCCGCCTGCCAGCCCGTGATGCGTTTCCCGGCACCCAGCTCAAGGGTGAGGAAGCACCAAGGCTCTCGGTCGTCGTCGGGCATGCAGAACCACCTGTTGCCGATCACTGAAATTACTCCTGTGTGTTTCAGCACACAGGCATACTTATGGGTAAAGGGGGTATTTAAACGTTTTGGCAAAATAGGCTTTGCACAATAATAGGTTTTCTGCACAAAAATTGCCCCGCTTGCACAAAAATTACTTTTTCAAAACTTTTAGGTAAGAATCTAAAGAGTAATTATAATGAGATATACCAATATTTTCCCAAATACAGCCGATATAGGATTCCTCAGGTTCACCATTGACACTAATCCTGAAAGACACAAGGGTTATTCTGAGCATATCGATTTCAAGCCAGAAAAACATTTACAATGGATTCAGGGAAAGTGGGACCTAAAAGATGGAGAGATTATCATTCGATTTGTTCACATTAGAATGGGAAGAATATTGACGGTGGTGAGTTATCAAGAGGACAACAGGTTCACTTGGAAAATAGACGACGTAGATTCTCAGGAAGGTGATTATCATATTGAGATCAATGGGAAACGCGTGAAGGAACATATTCAACAGGTCGGAAACCTTCATCCTGCATTATTTTGCCTGTTTGTGCTGTTGGACGAACTTGTGAAAATAAAAGGTGAAGAAATCCCGATTTATTTCTTTTTTGAAGAGAGGGTAAAAAGTAGCCCCGAAATAGTAGACATCATTCTCAAAAACAAACCTCTTGATACCAACATCACCAGATACTGCTATGCAATATCGTACAAGTTATGGGAAAGCAAACGTACTGAAGACCTTCGATTGATAAAAGAATGGATGGATGAATTACTAAGAGCGATAGAATGGGTAAATGGGCGTGTCAAAAATGATGGGTTAGTTAAAATCCCTTGGACTGATGAACAAAGGATTTTTCCCATCCCAATATCAGCGGTGGAGGGAGATGTCTTATATCTCGAATCTCTTGGGAAAGAAAACCCAAAATTACCAAGTTTTCTTTCATCTATTCCATTTAGAAAAAGAAGTACCGATAGAGTCTTTGATGGTAACTCTAAAATCTCAATCTGAGTTAATATTCGTTTGGTTCACCTTAGGGTTCTAATCTCCGATCAGGATGGATGGAAAATAGCGATGCGAGTTATGAAAATATTGCGGGCCGAACAACTACGAATAAAAAAGCGGATGCAGCATGGGGCTTGAGTTCTTATAAAATCCACCCTACCACCCATCCGAGTGCGAACCAGTAGAGCATATCGAGGATACGTCCTCGCCCAGGCAAAACTCGCTGCCCTCTATGCGCTTTTTTTCAAATTCGCTGCCCTCTTTGAGTATTTTTTCTTTCAGAGCCTCGAGTATCTTCTCGTATTCGATATACATCGACACGTGCTCTTTTTTGAGGGGGATCTCTTGGCCCTCCTCGAACCTCGCAACCCCATCCACAACGTGGGCATCGTATATTGATTTCTTGAACCCCGCAGAATTTACAGAACCGAAAAGCCTGCTCTCCACAAAAATCAGACCCACTTAAGTTAACAGAACCTAATAGAGTTTGAAGGGAAATAAATGAAAATCAATATAACATTCTGTATGGACAAAGGAGATTGAGATGGGCTGGGTTAAAAAAGCATTACAGCAGGGCGAATTAAAAATTACTGAAAACAATAACTGCCCGTTTTGCAACCCAAAACATAGGATCGATGCCGAAACAAAACTCAATGCATGTGAAAAACATAAATGGGTCAGCAAGGCATGGTATGAAAACAGATTCCTTTAGTACCAGCAAGTTTTCCTGATGGGGTTGAAAAATTTAAAACAAACGGTACTTTAGGAGCACTTTTCGGACTCTGCTCCTAAATTCTGGGGGTTGCTCCTAAAGTCAAAAAATGAACGGGGGTGATTTGAGATGGACATATCGAACTTATTATACGTATTATTCGGCATGATAATGGGTGCAATTACCACGCTTTACATAACCCGAATACTCAAACCAAAGGCAAAATGATTATCAATAACAGCGGGCTGTTCAAAATGAATTATCCAAACGCTTATACTAGTGGAAACTAGCTCCAATTTGGAGGTGAAAATGTGGCTGGCAAAGAAAGCCCCCTAGCTGCTGGTATTGCAGCTCTATTAATTGGTGGGGCCCTAGCTGCTTATCCATCACCTTTGCAACCTGCGGGAGTTGCGATTTTCATAATCGGGATTGCCGTCTTAGTAGCGTATGTTATCAGTATAGCTAAAGAATAACGGCTTTGTTTAAAAAGTGCCCCCTGTTTAAAAAGTCGGAAGCGTGTTTAAAAAGTAGCTTCTGTTTGAAAAGTTAGATTCTGGGCGGTCATGGGTCATGGGTGGTCGGAGCAACGGCTAGTTATTTCGACTTCGTTATCGTCGTGCCCTTGGTGTTGTGCCTCTACCCGCTGATTGCACTGGGCGACCCTTTCATGTGGCGCAGGACATACGGGCGGTTAGCGCGGGGCGTCGGATACAGGGCCTCATTTCTACTAAACTTAGACATGCTCTACTGGTTCGCGATCGGGTGGGCGGTTGGGTGGTTTTATTTACCGGTGTTTTAGTTTGACTAGGGTGAAAAATGACAACCCTTCGCTTCTACGGCGGAGCGGGCGAAATCGGCGGAAAACAAAATCCAGCTCAGGGATTTAGATGAGACCTAAAGGAACTTGTTGGCGCTATCAAGGCGTGGATGCTAGGGTGGAAAAAATGATTTCTGAAAAAGAATGTGTTGAAAAAGTAGAAAGTTGTATCAAGAAACTAAAAGAGCAATTCATACAGTACCGTCAATGGGGTGAAAATGAGAGAGAAATGCTTTCGTTTTTCGGCGAGAAATATCTGCATTACAAACTTTACAGAAATCTAAAACAGAATTTAAAACAGTGCGAAATAAGAGGGGGACATCCCACAAAACAACGATACAGAATAATAAAGGAAAAATTGGTCAACGATGGAACTCTTGCTAGTTTTGATCTCGCAATTTTAGGTTCTAAAGAAAATACCCCATTTGTAGCAATTGAGTTCTCGTTTGATCTTGAAACCGATAAGCCGATTAAAAGGTCTCTCAACTACGGGAGTTTTAAGAACCATTTCAATCGTGATTTCAAAAAGTTAACCGACAAAGGGAACAAGGTCACACATGCGTATATCCTCTCGTTTATAAAAGCGAGCGGAAAACGGACAGATAAAAAAGAAAAGGCTTACCAATATCATAAAAAAGAATGTAAAAGGTATCTAAAAGAAAAATACGAAAAATACATTGAAGAAAAAAATGAACAACATCCCGACTTAAAAATATTATTTGTTGAGGTTGATGAACTATCTGGGAAATCAGACATTGCACCATATCCTGAAGGATGGCTAAAATAATCTCCGCTAAGGAAAACCTAGCTACTTTGGTTTTGCCATAGTGGTGCCCTTGGTGCTCTGTTTCTACCCGCTGATTGCACTAGGCGACCCGCATGTTTGGAGGAAAGTTTACGGGCGCCTAGCGCGGGGCGTCGGCTACAAGGCGTCTTTTCTCCTCAACCTTGACATGCTCTACTGGTTCGCGATCGGGTGGCTGGCCGGGTGGATGATTGGTCTAGCCTAGTAACCAGCTGGATTTCCATCGGTGTTAGGGCAGATGAAAATTCGGCCTCAAGAAATATGAGGTCAGGATCGTTTGCTTGGAAGAAGTCCCCGTGAAACAGACGGTGAAAGCGAGCCTGCTCTGGGATGCTGAAAAACCTGCGGTTATTCGATAATCATTTTATTTCTACGGCGGTTCCAGTTAAAGTTATTGCACAGGCCAGTGTAACTACGTGCTCCGCTTTGACTCCTACTATCGCGTTGGCTCCTAGCTTCTCCGCTTCTTTTTTTAATTTTTCACATGCATCTTCTCGTGCTTCTTCTATTGTTGGCTTTGCCATCGATCCGCTTGAAGCGAAAACAATTCCTAAGATCTTAACAATTTTCTTTCCAGGTATAGTATCTGTTGTCGTAACGATCATGTTCTCACATCATGCACGGTTTGCCTCCTTTTTTCTACTTTCCAAGATATAGTTTTAAGGTTTTTCATATGAATTTGGGGGGTGAATGCACCTGTTGCAAGAAGATCCCTTCGGCAGCTCACCTCTCTCGCAATCGGCTGACGCTTGACGAAATGAAATTCATGGATTGCTTGCGGATGCCTCAAGGCCAGTCCATTTTCCCAATCTGTAAAAGAAATATGCTAATCTAATAAAACGTTTATTTGCAACCTTTTCTGTGATAACATAACCAAAAGCAAGCCCGGATTGTGCGAATACGCATAAGAGCAACGCATACAAAAATTGGGGGACAAAGGATTCTCCCCAAGTTGCAAATTTTACTGCAACAACAAAGAGAAAGAAAATAGACAAGTACTTATGAAATCGCTTGACGCTTACGGTTTTCCCCTGCCAGAGGACACCCGATGATTCCGCTAAAAACAACGGAAAAATAAACAAACTTGAAATAATTGACCACAGGAGGATACTAATTCCCCCGATCTCCGAAAAAGATGTAATCACCTTGGGGGGCACAGTCATTGTACTTATTATAAGCAATATGAACCATGACGAAAACCAAAGAATCTCAGTAAAGTAATAAAGAAAATCTTGGAGAATATTATGATTTAGTTGATTTTGGTTAGAAAATTTAAAATAGAATGGCTTAGGACTCGGCTTTCTTTGCAAATAACACCACGCTTTGGAGACATTATAGTAAAAAGCAATTAACAATAGTGTTCCAGATGATGCTATATATGAGTTATAGAGCATACCCCCTATACATCCCCCTAGTAAAAAGAGACCGACAAAAAAAAGTAAGAATGGAAACCAATCAGGGTGAGCAACAAAGTAATGGATATGACGGTAAAAAACAAGCAAGAGAACCAACGTTTCGAGCAATATAAGACCTGTCAAAATTTTCCATAGCGTTTTTAATTCGGCTTTATTAGAACCACCTTTAATGATACCGTATTCCACAGGCATGAGGAGAAGTAGAAAAATAGAAAGAGAGAAAAAGCCTACATCTTCACTATAAGGGATCAGATAAAAAAATGTGAGACAAATAAAAAGTGTGATATAGATGATTTTGAATTTTGCTAGGTGTTTTTTAAATTCTTCGAAAGATTTAGCCCCTTCCCTTCTCAATTTTTTAATTGTATTTTTGGACATAATTTTACTTTGGATCTCCGTTATTTTTAGTTTGGGATAACGTCTCTCTAGGGCGACGTTTCCCTAAAGTGCCTTAAAACTCGTAGAGAGTCTTAAATTTTCCAACTCCGTCAAGGACGATCGGTTGCTTTCTTCTCTTTTTGGGTCTCTTAGATGAGGGAGAAGAACTAGGGGGACTCGTAACATCGGAGCTTACTCTTGTAACCCCTTCTCGCTTCGAAGCCAACCCCTCAATTCTTCTCATCTGAGCCTTGGTCGGAACTCTCCGCTGTTTACCGCACTTTCGGCAGAGGTAGTTATGCGCCGTCCACTTTTCAATGGCTATTGTGCCGTTCCTAACCATCACCCCCCTGCAGTATGGGCATAGAACGGCGGTGTCTGGGACGAACTCCAAGACATCGAGGCCGTATTCCCTCACAAGGTCGTCCTGCACGGCACCGCGGAACTGTTCGGCGTGTGACTGATGGAGAACAGAAAATCGTGGCTGGGGGGCCTCAACCCTTTCGACCCTTTCCGAATTTCCTCAGCTTGAGTTCCCCGACGATCGTGAGTTCCTTGAGGCGATCGGCTATTGACATGCGGATGAAGTCGGATCTCGTCGCAGCCTGACCCATCTCTATCGCCAAGTCTATCCCCTCGAGCATGGGTTCTGGTATCTTCAACCGCACATCCCGCAGCGCACTCATAATGTATCATCCGTGTATCTTGTTAGGCATCCCTTTAAAGGGTGATGGGTAATATAGAGTATGTTTGTGTATCAATTAGATACACGAATAGTCTGCTGGAAAAATGGGGGCTGGGCAAATTCCGAGGATGGACAGCATAAAGCGAAGGGGTCTAACTGACATTTACGCTGATATATTGGGTGCTATCGACGACGGGGCCTGCAAAACCCACATCGTCTACAGGGCCAACCTGAACTTCGGCCGGTGCAGGCGATACATAAGTGACCTAGCCAAGGGCGGACTGGTAAAAGCCCAGACCAACTCGCCATCGAACTGGGCGGTCACCGAGCGGGGTTATGAGTTCTTGAAAAAACACAAGGAACTCAGAGGACTTCTCTCATCGAGTACGGGCGAGGGGGAGTGAGGATAGACCACAAGACGCTTGAGTGGCTACGCGCGACCGTGCCCCCTACACGCCGTGGCCTAAAATGCCGAAGAAGGCCGAAGGGGAGAAAATGATAGTGGAGTTCGGGGTCGGAATCCTCGCCATATGCGCGGCCGGCTATGCGGTTCGCCAGTACAGGAGAAGGGCGAAGTGGACCAAGATACGCGAGGAGCAACTGAGGAAGTTAAAAAGGCTCAAGAGGAAGTTCGAGGAGGAAAAATGAGATGATGGTCGAGCTCGGGGTCGGAGTGCTCGCGGTCGGGGCGGCCGGATACGCGCTCTTGATGGTGCGCAGGCGGAAGGCGATGCTCCGAAGGCACGTGCTGCGCCAGCGGAAGGTGAGGAAGTACCTCGAAGGTGAGTAGGAGATGGCGAGAGTGGGCTGGCGGGAGAGTGCTGGCGAGATGCTGAGATCCCGTCCGATGTGCAGCCAGTCGCATAATTCGGGTTCCAGTCCGCCACCAAGGTTAAAATGCCGAAGAAGGTCAAGGAGGAATGGCCTTCACTCCCGAAATGCTCGCGCAATCCGCTGGTGCGGTTTCCCGAGAGCGCAAGCTTTTGGGTGAGGTTATCCATCCGGCCGCACCAGCGGACGCAGAGAGGGGAGCGGCGAAAGGCATCGGCGGCGTTGAAGATCGCGCCGACAAGCGAACATGTGGCAGGGACGGGTCGATGCCTCGCACCAAGCGCCCGTATGTCCTGCGCCATAAGAAAGGGTCACCGAGAGCAATCAGCGGGTAGAGGCAGAGCACCAGAGACACCACGATGACGAAGCCGAAGTAGCTCGCCGAAGCCCCGACCACGAAAGCAAGCCCGCACTCCGCCCTAGCAAGAAGCGAGTAGATCGCCAACCTCCGATTGCCATTCTTCATCTTGCGCCTCATTCGGGCCATGAACTTGGTATATCCCTCGTCGAACCTCCGGGCCAGGGAGTCGCCGGGGGTGAAGATTAGGCGCTTGACGTTCATCCGATCGCAACAGCTTTTATCCCCGCGCCCAAAATCACTTTCGGCGTTCGGCGGGGCGTGAGTCATCGGTTTGACCTCAATCTTTCCGATGAAATCACTTCTCTAACCCTCGCTGGACGTCCCAAAACCGAAGCCCTTTTTTATCCGCCCCCAAACCGTTTATCGGCAATCCGCGGCCTCCAAGCTTTCAGCCTCCACAAGAACTGGAAGTTAGTGGTTGCGGGCCGCGCGTGGCCGGGCTTAAGTGAAAATCCCTTCACTTACTCACCTCCCGACCACGCGCAAAGGTTTCAAAATATGACTGGGCAGGAAAGAATTGTTTAAAGGAGAGGAAAGAATAGAATTTATGAATGACAGCCGTTGAAAACACAAAGCATGGCCTAAAGATATGCACACGAATTCGTGATTTGGACGAGGGCGAGTTTTCGATTGTCGATATAGCCCCTACTTTATTGCGGTATTTAGAAAAAAGGGAGGGTCCTCCAAAGAGAAGACTCGAGGCAGGAGTGTTAGGTACCGATATTAAGATAAACACGCTTTATGACATTCAACGCCTGGGATACTGCGGAGCAAGCTTGGAAGATGTGATCGAGGACCGACTTCATGTGAATTTAGAATCATTCAATCACATTATCATTTACCTGATAGATGGCATGGGCTTTACCACATTTTTCAAATCAGGTAAACCCTTCTTCGAAAAAATAAAGCCTGAGATAGCTTCAATGTTTACAACGTTCCCATCGATGACCACAGTAGCTACAACATCATTATTCACAGGTGCGTTCCCAATAGAGCACAAAGTTTTCGCAGATAGGTTCTGGGACGTAGACACTGGGGAAAGATTCAACGTTAAACCAAACCTATCGGACAATACAAAGCTGCTTTTACCCAGCGTGGTTCCCATCACGACCTATTTCCTGCTCTCCTCATTGATGGATAAAGACGGTGCATTGGGATTTATCACCGCAGGAAAATCCCACAGCCAAAGCGAAGGACGTCGTTTCTTAGATTACTTTTTTGGGAGTGAATTATTTAGAGAAACTTATGTAAAAACCACAGGTAACCTAGAGACATCCCAAGAAGCAGAGAAATACATCAAGAGAAACGAGACAAAGAAGTTTTGGCTTCTCTTCGTTCGATTCACAATTGATTACCTAGCTCACATGTACGGAGCGGATAACCCTATAGTCACATCCGAATTGTGCAAAATCTTTCAATACATAATTAGCTTAGATAGTAAACTCAAAGAATCTGGCTCCGGTCAGACCCTTTCCTTCATTGTTTCTGATCATGGCCACAAACCTGTTCCAGAAGGTTTTGTTCCCTTTCCTAAATTTAAAAAGTACCTAGGTAAGAACTACAAATTTTATGCAACGAATCAAACTATTCTCAATCTTTATTCTGAGGATTTACATCCCTTGATAATGAAATCTGACATCGAACCTGCACTTGTACGGGTGAAAAAGGAAGGCTCAGGTTTTTACGGCTATGATTGGGCAGGTGAAAAATGGAAAACGCTTAAGCCTGGAACACTTGAACGATTCGCGACTGAAGAGATTACTGGTGAGTCCTATGGGACTGATTTTCATATTGGGGAAGTAGTTGTTCATTTCGAGAATTGTTACCTCGGAGGCTTAGACCTCTCAAATTATCGTTCAGGATTCACGCATTTCAAATCCTCACATGGTGGATTATCCCACGAAGAAGTTTATGTTCCGGGATTTTTTTGGAGTACTTGAGACAGTTTGCCCTGCCCGCACGGCAAGGTTCTCGGTATGATTTTCTTACGTACTAGGTGTCGGGTCATGTCGCCCTATTTACCACATACGTGCCACTAATAACCCCTCATTAAGCGCTCCGCCAACCCTCGTCTTTTTTTAGTTTTTCGTCCTGCTCCTATCAGCATAAATAGGGTCTCGATAAGGTGCTGACTGGCCATAAACATCTCGAATTCGATACTTCTTCTTATTTCTACGATACCAGTACCTGTCATTTTGCTCAAAACTTTATTGATGAAATTTTCATCCTTGTAAATCTCGTCTAATGAAAGTATTTTATGATACCAAAAAGAATAGTCATAATTATTCAGAAAGGCAACTAGACGGGCATTCTCTACTTTCTTATTCATAGCCTAATTTAAGGCTTTGTGCTATAATTAGTTTTCTGCGCAAAAAATCGTTCGGTGATTAGACCTCACGAGATAGAGCAGTTTAATACCCAAAAATTCCAAATATTCTAGGGATATCATGGTAAACAAGGAAAACGCCAAACAGCAAATAAAGGAGCTTCTTGAGAAATACGACAAAGTCGTCGAAGAAAAAAGATTCGGCAAGTATACTGAGGCGGATACCAAAGCTGAATTTATAGAACCCTTGTTTGAAGCTTTGGGTTGGGATGTTCGTAATAAAACACATCCCGATGAAGTTACCAGAGAAGAAACAATATCAAAGGGTCGGGTTGACTACAGTTTTAGAATTAATGGAATCCCAAAATTCTTTCTCGAAGCAAAAGCACTAAAAGAGGACTTGGATGATCCTAGGTTTGCAGAACAAGCAATAAATTACGCTTGGCATAAGGGCTGCACTTGGGCCGTTCTTACCGATTTTGATCAAGGCGTAAAAATATTTAATGCAGAGTGGAAAACCACCGACCCGTCTCAAAGTCGTCCGATAACTATCCCTCGCCAAGAGTTTTTAGACAGATTTGAGGAATTGTGGCTTCTGTCTAAAGAAAGTTTTGAACAGGGCTTATTGGATAAAGAAGCTGAGAAATGGGGCAAAAAATCTAAGAAAAGTTCTGTGGGCGAACAGTTGCTTAACGATTTGACAATATGGCGAGCCAAGCTTTCTAAGGATATTCTAGCGAGAAACAAAGACAAACGACTCACTGAGGCGGAGTTGGACGAGGCTGTTCAGAGAATTATAGATAGACTAATTTTCATTAGAAACTGTGAAGATAGAAAACTAGAAGAAGAAACATTGTTATCCGTGCTACGGATATGGGAAAGTAAACATAGAGGCACTCTTGCTGAACGTATAGTTGATGTTTTCCGCCATTTTTGGGATGAATACAATAGTGAGCTGTTTAAACCTCACTTATGCGACCAATTAGATGTGAGTAATGAGGTTCTTGAAGAAATAATAAACGGTCTTGATCACACAAAGGATAGGACAATAAAGTATGATTTTTCCGCACTAGATGCTGATGTTCTTGGTAATGTTTACGAGCAGTACTTGGGCCACATTCTAAAGAAGACCGCAAAGCGGGCCACCTTGGCGAAAAAGCACGCCCGCCGCAAGGAGCAGGGAATTTACTACACGCCCACTTATATTGTTGATTATATCGTAAGAAATACTTTAGGTGAGTTGCTTAAAGACAAAACAGTGGATGTCGAAAAAATTAGGGTTTTGGATTCTGCTTGTGGCTCCGGTTCATTTTTGATAAAAGCTTTTGATGTTTTGAATGAATACCACAGCAAGAAGGATAAAGATTACAATCAAACACGCTTGGATGTAGAGACAGGAACGACATTTACAAAAAAAGTAGAAATTTTGAAGAACAATATTTTCGGCGTTGATTTAGACAAGCAAGCAGTAGAGATCGCACAGTTAAATCTTTTGTTGAAAATTACGGAAAAAGGATACAGATTGCCCTTGCTAAAGCAAAACATCAAATGCGGTAATTCTTTGATTGACGATGAAAAAGTCGCGGGAGATAAGGCTTTCAAATGGGAAAAGGAATTCAAACAAATCATTGACGAAGGCGGTTTTGATGTTGTTATCGGAAATCCGCCTTACATTAGAAATACTGATCTTCCAAATAAAGATAAACTGTTTCACGCTAAGAAATATTCAAGTGCCTACGAACAATACGACATCTATATCTTATTTTTTGAAATTGGGATGAAGTTATTAAGAAATAATGGATACTTGGGATTTATCACTTCTAACAAATTTATTGCGAGTGACTACGGCCAAAAATTAAGGGATATAATTCTTGAAAACTGCAAGATCATCTCTTTGATTGATGTATCTCATTTGAGGATTTTCAAAGATGCATCGACATATCCAGTTATCACAATCCTACAAAAAGAGGGTAATGAGATGAATAGAAAAAACAATTTAATAACATTTCAAAAAATAAATGAGATAGAAGATTTACATTTTAATAAGAATACAGTAAAAATAAAACAATCCAAGTTTCTAGAAGGTCGAGATAATAGATTTCTTGAAGAAATTGGAAACATTAAATTTCAATTAATAGAGAAGTTTGTTAAAAAGAGTGTTAGGGTAAAAGATTTGTTCACATGCCGTAGAGGTTCACCAAAAAATAAGATAAAAATACTAAATGAAAAGACAAAAAACTCACACAAGTGCATAGTTTCTAGAAATGTTAGCGGGTATTTACCTAAACTTTCTGATGATGTTTTTGTTGTTTCTGATCTACAAAATAAAATTTTGTCGAAAGAGAAAGTGCTCATGCCACGAACAGTTTTAAGTCTTAAAGCAGCGTATGAAGGCGGCGGTAATTTCATAATGGATAGAATTTACTATTTAATCCCAAAAAAAGAACAAAAAATCAATCTCAGATTTTTAACTGCACTCTTAAATTCAAAAGTGATTGATTTTTATTACAAAGTAAATTTTGGCACCACCCATGTCGGTGGTGGATATCTGGATTTGCGGGGGACTCAAATAGATGAACTACCGATTAAAATAATTCCAGAAACCCAACAACAACCCCTTATCAAACTCGTGGACAAAATGCTCTCTCTTAACAAACGCCTCAATGAAATCGGGGACAAAAAAACAGACGAAAGACAGAGAATAGAAGAAGAAATAAATAAAACAGACGCGGAGATAGACGAATTGGTCTATAGTTTGTATGGTATAACTGAATCTGAAAAGAAAATTATTGAGGAGAGTTTGAGGTAATCTATCGATTTTCTGCCCGCATATTAAAAGTACCTTGGGAGCAGAAGCTATTTTAGGAGCAACCCCCATTGAGAGATATTGGGTTAAAAATTAATAGTCGCGCATAAAGCTATAGGTTTTCACAAAGGAGGATCGAGAGTGAATGGAGGGGAAATTATGGCAGCAGAATTACGGATAGATACACCAGAAGCCAAAAATTGGGTATATGAATCCCTTCTTAAAAAAGGCATTCCACTTTACCCTGTAGAAGGTTACTCCGTTAGGGGCAACATTGTCACCGCATTATTCGAAAGGCGCAAATCCACAATCAGAGTTGGAGAATGGACAGAACTTCAGATCTGTAAGTGGTTTGAAACAAAAGAAGACAAAGATCCTTGGCTTGCTAGGATAGTGCTGGCTAGGTCTCTAAATGTTCCGCTGTATCTCCTGCTATGGCAAGATGGGGGGGAAAATTTTTGGCTTTTGTCTGTAGATGCTAAAGACGAGGGACAGATAGTAGTTGTAAATAAAAAGTTGTTTAACTCATGCGAAGATCTCGCACAGTGGATGTCAAGCCTGAAGGGAATTCATGTCTCTAAAGGTTTCGTTGAGCCAGGTCGATTATCATCCATAGACCAGTGCCTACGACGGCACGGCGTCCCTTGGCCAGGTAACCTTGATGGGTTTCTCTTGAACAAAATAGCCAAGGAGGTGGAAGCTATTTTCGAATTCAGTAGAACTCGCAAATTTCCAGTGAAATCTCATGATCTGAATCTTTACTTTTCCAAAGACATAAACAGGTGGAAACCTTTGGATATTCTTAGACAGAGTCTTAATGTTCCGCTATACGTGGTTGTATGGTCAAGCGACGAAAAAATAGTGAAACTACACGAAGTACAAAATGTAACAGACAATGCTCTGAAGTTCAGAAGCACTGAGTTATTAACCATCGAGCAACTTATTTCCAAGTTCAGCCAGATAGATCGTTAATTTACATGCCTCAAATCTAACTCGGCTTTGCACATTAATTAAGCTCCCAATTAAAGGGCCCATTTTGCAAGCCAAAAAAATCTCCCCTGAGAAGAAAGTCCACGCCGAAACGAGGATTGCAAAGGACGAGAGCGATTGTATCTTTCGAGATTTGAAGAAGACTCAACTTCCCACCCTCCTCACACCCGTATAAAACTTGCAGAGTTTTCGGAGATGTTATTTTTCTTGAGCAGACAAACGGAGATGGGAGAATTGCTAAAAATCCTCCGCATGAATGAGTGCACATTAAAAGCAACATGCGACTCGTGCTGCTCTAGATTAATAGGATGAAATGGAATGAACGTCAAGCGCCTAATCCTCACCCCAGGCGACTTCTTGGCCCGAAGGTTCGACGAAGGCTATGCTAAGTTCATGGCCCGAATGAGACACAAGATAAAGAAGGGCAATCGGAGGTTGACAATCTACTCGCTTCTGGCCCGTGCCGAGTGCGGCCTAGCGTTCGTGGTCGGGGCGTCGGCCAGCTACTTCGGCTTCGTTATCGTCGTGCCTCTGGTGTTCTGCCTCTACCCACTGATTGCACTAGGCGATCCGCATCTTTGGAGGAAAGTTTACGGGCGCTTGGCGGAGGGCGTCGGATATAAAGCGTCTTTCCTGCTTAACCTAGACATGCTCTACTGGTTCGCGATCGGGTGGGTGGTCGGATGGTTTTTGGGGATCTGATCATGGGAAGTGTTAAGAAATGGCGAAGGGTTTTTTGCCCGCTTAAAAAGAAGTGGTTTGACCTTATCGCGCAAGGGAAAAAGATCTGGGAATTTCGGAGTGCGGCAAGCCCAGTTGGGAAGCAATATCTTGCTCGATCGGGTTCAAAATTTTTAATCGAATTCAGACGGGGATATTCGGGTCCAAGTGTTTTGAAGGTTGCTGTAGAGGTTCGCATTTTCTCCAGTCCAGAAAAAATCCCAGAGGTGATTTTGCGCCAAGGTTGTGTTCGTCCTCAAGAACTTTATGAACTAGGCATTACAAGAGAAGTTGTCGGTGTTCGCTTCAAGGAGAGGATGGACAAGAAGCTTAGGCCAAGACCCAAAGAGATAAAGAGAGAGACCAGAACCATCAAAAGACTTGAAACGGAGGAGCGACAGAATGACGAAAATTTAAGTGAAAATCTGCGAGCGAGGGGAGTGACAAAATGTTAATATTCAACAAAATGTCACCTATTTGGGGGCTGATATTTTGATTGTAAGAAAAAATGAGGATATAGACGGACTTCCACGATGCGCCAAAAAAGTTCATGTTGTTAATTATCTTACTTGCAACACGGTAAAGCTTCTCTTGAAGCGATGCCCGAATCTGGAGAGGGTAACTCTCACACGAACGGCGAGAAAAAATGCAAGCAGGAGAGCACTAGATTACCTCTTTCAAAAAAGGGTCGATGTGATCTATGACTACTCAAAGCAGGGGAGACCGGTAAAGCTCTCGCGCAGAGATTTAGCGAAAATGATTTCTATGCGTGAGAAAGGTTTTACGTATGAGAAAATAGCCACTACCGTTGGCATTAGCTCGCGCTCGGTAATGCGGGCTCTTGGTGGGTTCACAAAGTTCAATCGCTGGAGCGAGGACTATGATGGGGGCAAAGAAAAAGTTGTGTGGATGGTGACCCATGATGCGAACTTGGATGCCAAGAGACTAGCTGATAATCACTACTCCAGAAAAACTAGGGGCGCGAGGTTTTTCTGCGGTCCAGGTGAAAAACTGGTCTTGATAACTCCAGACAAACGAGCCCTGTTCGTCTGGAGATTGAACAAAATCCGCTGGGATGGACAGAAGGGAGTAGAGTGTGCGCTGTTCAGAAACGAGGGGGCTGGACTATCGAGTGATTTAATCAAAGAAGCTGTGAAGCAAGCCATAAAGAAATGGTCGGGGAAACGCTTATTCACATATGTTAACCCAAAAGCAATTAAAAGCACAGATCCAGGTTTTTGTTTCAAGCGTGCGGGATGGAAAGTCATGGCGAGAGAGCGGGGTCGCAAGAAGCTGTTAATTTTGGAGGCACCGAGGCATTGAACATGAAGAAGTACGAAAGTCCACTAGATTTTCTCCCTGAGTCGATGGTGGACGAGATGCTCCAAAAACACGGCGAAGTTGTTCAAAGTGTGAGTGACAGGTTACGAGAGATAGAGAACATAAAAACCCCCGTGAGGGAAAAGCTCATCGAGCTCGGGCAGTTAAGAAATGTGAACGAGTTGTTGAGACAAAAGAGCTACCCGACAACCGTTGGTGTGGATGGAACCTATGCGGTCATTCGACAACTCTCGCTGGACACGACTGGAATTGCAGGTGTCGCGGTTGAGGGACTTGTCCCACCAAAAGAAACCAGACGGTGGGAGAAACCGCACCACATCGTCCGCATTTTTCCTGTCGAGCACAAACCCGAAACGCTACCCGTGTGTAGTGCCCTTATGTTTTCTTACGAGCTTAATCTCGCCACGAGCGCCCCCCATCGTGTCGTTTTTTTGGACGGCTCGCTCACAACCCAGCTTATAAAAATTGGACAGGGATTTCGCGCGGTCAGCCATGCCCCAGAAAAACTCAAAAATGAGTTCGTTTCAAGACAAAAAACAACGCTGGAGAACTACCTCAAGGTCCTCACTTCTCCAAGGACCGACATCATGTACGTCGGCGTGCCGAAGTACACCACTCGGAGCGAGATTCTTTCACTGCTGGTAAAGGAAGACATGAACCACGCAGTCCTCAAGGGGATAGACGATAAGGGACTGCTGTCGATAGCCCTGAAACCCGGCGATGTGGTAGGACCCGTGAAGCTCAGCCGCCCGGAGGACCGCTGGCACCTCACACTCGGAGAAATGGAAAGCGATCAGGTATTCGTTAGGTTGAGAAAAAAGATAATCGATGCGCTGTGGGAGTTACAAGTTTTCTATTTCAAGGTGTCCCCAGCCCACCCGGCGCTCAGACTCGAGGTAGCAGAGAACGTGGCCCAAGACGAACGCAGGGTCGCGGTGCTGCTAGAAGCTTTGATGGATCAATCCGGAATCCCCGGCATTTTCGAACCGTATCCTCTCTACATCGCGGACCAGTTCGTCAAGCACGCGTACTTCGCCCTCGCCGAGCTCCGGGAGGCAGCTTTGAACGATGTGGACCGAGTAGTCGGTGTTCCAGTCGATGTTTTTTTAGCATCTCACGACTACAGAACTGAGGGGGGATTCGAGTGAGTGAAAAACAGGACGAGCTCGGCGGTAAGGTCCAGCGCGGGGAATGGATAGGCGTCGTTGGATCCCCGTCATCCAGCCACTCTCTGGTCGCTGATTTAATCGAGGGTGCATACGAGAAGGGGATAGTTGGAAACTTCTGTATCACCGAATCCAGGCAAGATGGAAAGCCCGTTTACGCCATGGGGCAAGTGGTGTCCATCTCGCTCGAGAACCCGTACATCGAGCGACACTCGGTTCGCAAGATCACAAGCTTTCGTGGGCGCGCGCCGCCGTTGACCGAGCAACATGATGTAAGGGGGATGGAGATCTCAGTCGGATCGGTCTATTCCTGGGACAAGGGGAAGATACTGCCCGTCGCATTGGGTTCAGTTCCTCCAACGGGGACGAAAATCTTCCTCCTCAACCAAGAGATCGTGGACGAACTCGTGAAGGCGCAGACCGACATTTCTTATGTCGGGAAGTTGTACAACACGGATATATTCCTTCCAATGTTTTTCAAACACTTCGGGAAAAACGGCGGACTGGGGGAGGGGTACCACATCGGGGTCTTCGGAAAAACTGGGTCCGGAAAGTCTTATTTGGCCAGGATGCTCCTTGCGATTTACACCAAGTTCCCACAGATGTCAATCCTCGCGCTGGATCCTGTCGGTGAGTACTCCAGCGAGGTCAGGAATAAAGAGCATCTGGTGAAGCTCCTGAGCCAAGTAGGAAGAACCCCCGAGGTGTACAGGGTCTGCGACATCTGCCTTTCCAGTCCCACGAGTCTTCAGCGAATCCTCCTCCGGTCAAGGTTCCTTCACGAACTCGGCGTCGTGGCGGAGGAAAACCAGTTAAACGCGCTCTACCTGATTGAGTCGTTTCTGACACAACCGTCTGCCCGCCCGCCAATGACCCACGGAGTTTCCACTCTACAGGGTTTTGTTCCAATAAATCATCAAGCTGCTTTTGACCAGCTCATGAATTACCTCGACCAGAATGTGGAGAGAATCTATGTGGGTTCGGATGGACAGATGCGGGTTAGAAATTGTATCGCTAACAGGAGACAAAATCTTTATAGCATCTGGAGGTCTGTCACCGATCTTTTCGTTGTCGCTCCGCAAAAGGTCAGGATTGATGATCTAATCCAGAAAATATGCAAGCAAAAGTGCGTCGTGATCATAGACCTCTCGGAGACCGCTGCCGCTGGAATCTTCTGGAGTCCAGAAGTCATGGCGATAGTCCTGAACGAAATCTTCGCAAAACTGAGGGATGCCGCGGAGACCCTGTACCGAGAGAGGGAGTTGCTTAACCTACTCGTGATGGTGGACGAGGCCCATAGATTCATTCCCTCAGAGAGGCCCGTGGACGAAGATTTCAAGAATCTCAAGGGGACGCTTACGACGGCCGTCAGAGAAACGAGAAAGTACGGATTTGGGTGGCTTTTCATCAGCACATCCATCGCGGGCCTGGATATAGAGGTACTGAAACAGATGCGTATATGTTTTTTTGGTTACGGGCTCTCTTGGGGAGGGGAACTCAGAGCAATACGAGAGCTGATAGGGGGAGGAGGATACTTGGATCTCTACCAGAGCTTCAGGGATCCCGCGACATTACTCACAATGGGGGGAAAGCAGTATCCCTTCATGGTGTACGGACCCATTTCTCCGCTTTCGATTTCTGGCGAGCCGATATTCTTTAACGTTTTAGATTACTACTCCGAGTTCCCGAATGTTTATCCCCAGCCTCGTTCAGCATCGGGCTCAAAACCGTGAGATGCAAATTAGCATTCAGCACGTGGCTTGAGGCACCGTTCTCGGCCACGTGCATCCAAGTCCCGAATTGCACCACCGAGGGCTAAAAATGCTAAAAGTCCCTAATACGCAGCAGAACCTTCATATAAAAACTTTATTAATCTGGTGACAGCCTATTATGGTTAATTTGAGGGGAAAATGGCAGAACCCATATTTAAACAGCTCAAAGCCCTCGCCCGCCGTGCCGTGCCGACTGTGCGAGAAGCGAGGAACGCACCACGTAGTTTGAAAAGAAAGAGGTTAGTATAATCTGCACGTTCAGAAATTTATGCACAAATGAACGGTAGTTGTGTTTGATGATTACGGAAGGGAAGAGGGTGTAACGAGAACAGTAAATGAAATAGTCAAAAAGGTTTACAACATCGAAGTTATTCCCGTTTGTCACATCCAATTTCTCCCATCTCCTTCAGTTCGTTCGTACATCGGAAAATGTGCAGTAAATCTAAAGAAAAAGTAATCGCTTAGGCTTGGACTAGTTAATAAGCCCTTCCTTATTGTAGGCCGTCAGATAATTTTAGTACTCTAATTGTTTATTAAAACAAAATCTGAAACAGAATTCAACGCTCTATTTTTAACCAGAAACTTAGGTTTATAAGTGCAGTGAAGAAAGAAAAAGGGGCATAAGATGATTGTCCCATGCAGATTATTTAGATTGGAAAAAGTCATCCCGTTAAAAGAACTGCAAAGGAAACTGAAAGAGAAAAGGATAATCGACAAATTTAAAGTTAAAATGAATGAGGAGGATCTGGAATTACTCACTATTATTGATGATCTCGTTATGAAAGAAAAGGATCTTCATGGATCGATTATCTATGAGGTCTCCCGGGCAATTTTGCAGACAGACGGTGGGGTAAACTATGTTAAAGAGGCAGTTAAAGTCAAGTTCGTTTTTACTTTAGGCAGTTCACTTTTTTTCATTCTATTAGCTAGTAGATGGGATGCAGAAAACGCGGCAACAAAAATGAATAAAGCATTTTTTAAAGCTGACATTATTCTCAAACAACCATTTTCGACAAAGATGATTGAGATGTTCCTGCGTCAAAACCCGCATGTACTGAGACATTGTAACTGGTCTGACCTCAATATTCCAGGTATTTCAAAAGCCGCTTTGGGAGGTACAAACTTATCGAGATCGCCTGATCATAAGAGATATGATGATCACGGACACAAGAGTTCGGTCATGGTAACATTAAGAGAAAATGGCTTGACGGTTCGACTAAGCCAAACGGGGGGAATTGCATTTATTTCTGCAATGAGCGAGGAAGAGATATTGCAATTCGTGAAAAATAATATTCTTCCATTGGTGTAAAACTACTAGAGATATACTGTAATTATCTTTCGCAATATTGATGTAACATTTTGGTCTATGTCACCATAAGTTATTATTCTATTTTTAAACAAGTCAATCGAGTACCGATTTCCAATTTTCGCCGCAAGGGAGCTTAACTCAAGTCCGGATAAGATCCCTGTTAATTCATATAGGTTTTTCAGCTCACAAGTCAAGTTTCCTCCTTTAAATTCCACGTCTTTGATAACCTTCCTTAGACATTTCTCTATCATTTCTGCACCTTTTTTCAAATCCAAAATATAGCCTTCAAAGTTGTTGTACCCACAGGAGGCCGTGAGATTCACCTCTACTTCGGAGGTTATTACCTTTCCCTCTTCCACAACTTCGGGAGCAAACATGACATCAGCGTTTATTTCTGTTTTGCCTGTTGTGAAATTAAATTTGAGATCTTCTCCTCGAGGCTCTACTTCGAAACCTTTGTTTTTTAACTCGTTCTTGATTAATTCTCTAATTTCATTGAGATCTAAATTTTTATCTATTAAATCGTCTGTTTTAGTCGTAAGAACTGTTTTTACATGAGGATTTCTAATTCTTTTACCAAGCTTTTTTCTGTAATACTTTATTTTGAATCGCAATTCTGGACCAGCAAATAGTTCAAATAGTATATTTTGCAGCACGAAACCGATAATAGCTCCAAAAATTAACCACATCAAAATTTCAGGAATTCCCATTTTCATCCCTTTCTGTTTGCTTGGCTTTCATATCGTATAAATTTTGGCTTTCTATCATCTAACAGATTATTGGAAAACTTGACCTCTTCCGAATTTGGTGAGAATTCAGGTCTATGCATGCTTTTCTCCATGGGAAGGTGAGGTCGCGATGGATCCTTTGAACCTCTTTTGTAATACTTGCACTTGAGAGCTTTACGGCCTCGTAATCCTTTAGCCGCGTACAAATTCTCACAAGTGGTTACTTTACCGCCGGGTAACGACTCAAAAACAATCGCATTCCAAGCTCGGGAATTTCAATGTCCAGCTGCGGGCGAACTTCATCGAACGATGTCGCGAGGCGGGAAGCGAGAGTTTCCCCAAATCCCAACAGAGCCGGCGTCGTCCAATGGATACCAGTCTCGCACATATCCCAACGTTCGTGGACGACTCGAATAGGCTGAAGCTCGGGCGGTGCGGGGATGTAAATGTCGGTGAGTTTGTCATCGTAACTGAGGGGTTCAAGCCACCGGTAGGTAAGCCAGCCAGACATCTGTTTGGCCAGTTCCCTAAGCTCACTCGAGGGGATATTGATATCCGAGCGCTCCCGAAGGATGTGTAGCAAAACATTGTACCAATCGTCGAGGAACCCCGAGATTCGTGTTGGGAAAGCAAAACGGGCGTGTCCCGGCTTGGCCGTCGTCTCAAATTTATATGCATCATCCAGCAACTGAAGGTGCTCAGCGGGCATCTTGAGCTCTGGAAGATCAAGCTGGTAAAACGGTAGCGGACGATCGAGCTGTTCATAAATCCGCACGATGCCTCGCCGCTCGGCTAACTCATAAGTTTCAAGCAGTTTTAACCTGTGCCTTGGCGGATGACAAATCCCCTCGACGAAAAACGGCATCACCCGCGCCGCAAAAACCTCGTCGTAATTCATTCCGTTAGCGTTTTGGATGGCTGTAATGCCCACCAGCCCTGTCTTTGCGCTCGCGAGGAGTTTTAGGAAATAACGCTCGGTACATTTTGCGCATTCTCCTTTGAGCCTACTGTATTTTTTCGCCAATTCCTCAGTCGGTGAAAAATCGTGCGGTGCTTCTAGAAGTTTTTCCCATCGTTCGGTCAATTCTCTGCATCGTTTATCCACGCAACCTTTGCACTTACCTTTCTCACTCACCGCATAGGATGCACGGTCGAAAATGAGCTGCTTAAGCACAGCTAGGGTTCTGGCGAGTTTTGAGAGTTCGCTCGAACAGTACACCCGTTTATAGGCCCGGCGAAGGGTAACTTGGTCCACCAAGTTTTGCGCACCGAGCTGCTCGAGCACACAGGCGCGACAACGCTTATCTTCGAGTGAACTCAGCCCTTCACACCCATAACACTCGATTTCTGCAACTTGGAGTGGGCCGGAACGATAGGTCCGAAGCGCCATAATTATCATCTGCTGTGGCGCTTTGACTTAACAATCTTGCCAGCACGATTGGGTGGCTTGACCTTTCCGAGTGATAGCTCAAGAGATGCAACGCGGCACTCGAGCTCATCGAGCCGATGTCTGAGTTCGGCGATCAAATCAGCTACCATGTCCTCAATCTTTCCTGTCACGAAATCACGCTCCTTAACGTAATCAAACGCTCGGTTAATAAAGTTCGACCTCTGCGGCAGCACCTTCTCCAAGTGTTTATGTGAATGTCACTGCATTATTGAAACGCTTATTGACTCGGTCTCTAAAAAAACGTGTTTTTTGTGTTTTTCAGAATAGAAGGCCACGTAGCTAGCTATGTGATATACGCCTGACTTGACTTTTTCATTGTTATTATTGATTTGTGGCCATGCAAGGCTTTCACGGATAAAGTCCCCCGGGGCAAGAGTTCTCAACCCCTTCTCCACGCTCAATAGGTGAAGTTTTGAATTATTTACTGCTTGGCCCGATTCATCATAAACTATATACCAACACCAAGCTGGGGATGAAAGCTTTGGAGGGTTAAATGGGGCGTCCAATACACCCTCTTCATCAACTTCCTTGACCACCTCACCAGTTTTTGCATCCATGAATATTCTGTAAATATGGCTACCACCGTAACTTGGAGGCGGAGGAATATTTTCCTCCCACGACGGGTATTTGGGAGTATATTCAAACCTGGCTTCCCAGAGTGGCTTTGCTTCGGTTAATAGAAGGCACTCTGGCCATAGCTCCAGTACTTTCTCAACATCGTTCGTACTGTAGTATCTTGCCCCTGTTCTTACAGAAGTGTAGTTTTCATATATTTCCCGAACCTCTGGCTGTGACCTAGCAATATCGAGAACTTGTTCTTCTGCCATGACTCCGCTTTCTAAGTCGTAAGGAGCTTCTAAGCGAACAGTGGCATCGAAATCGCCGATGTTTATGAGCTTTACAGTTATCGGGATTAGTTCGTCGCGGTTATAAACGGTCTTGTTGAGCGTCATTGTTAACTTGAAAGGTGGACTACTTGAGGTTACCTCCACTGGCTGTCCGGAAATCGGTCCCTTACTGAGTGCTGACAAAGCAAATAATGTACCAGCGCCTGCCGCAACCAAGACGACGCAGGTAATTAATATGACCATGGACTTCATGTTCTCCCGAAACCTCTAATGTTCATTCTTTAGTTCAGTCTCCTTTTAACATTAGTTATATCGAGCTAGTTCCCCTAAGTATTCTCTGATTCCGAAGTCGTACCAATAATGTAGTTTCCCATCATCACTTGGACCTTCACCTGTGTAGTTTGTATCCCAGGCACTGGACATGCGCCACAATTTAATGTGCGTGTAGCCAGCTTGTTTGTAGACCTGTGGGTTATTGTATGAGTTCCACGTTGGATCAGCGTGCACCCACGTTCCTCCGTCCCAAATCTCAGAGATCCCATGGGCGTAAGTTGTGCCTGCCTTAACCATAGTTATGTAATAGTATCTTGCCGGAACTCCTAGTGTTCTGTTGAAAGACACGAACAACGTGGAAAACTCATCGCAAACTCCGATATAACCATGGTCTCTTATCCAAATATCTGAACATGTGTTCGGAAGAGTGTCGTTGTTTTTTACATATGTCATCTTCCAGTTAACATATCCATTGATTTTTTTCGCAGTGTCATAAGGGTTGTAAGTATCATCTCCAGCTTTTGCCGCTTCCTCCATTATGTAATAACCTTCGGGGAACGCTTCTATAGGCATATGGTACAGATCATTTGATTCTAAACTTTGTCCTCCATCAGGATCTGGAAGGTGGCTGCTATCATTATTAAATTTCTCGAACTGTCCATCACCCAGCGCCCAGTAGTGTGTTCTGCCAATACCATCGACCGTAGCTTCTACTGCAACTGGCTTTCGCCCCACACTGTTCCATGACGCAACCCAGAAGGAGAATGTCTTAGTTATGCTTTGGCCTGGCGCAAGATTCGTGTATCTAACTCCATAAGCGTAATGATCCTCTTCTGACCAATACCATAGATAACCATCTGCTGGCTGATCGCCGATATTCTTTGCCCATATTTTTACACTAAACCAAGTATCTCGAACCCAATACCATGTATGTGCCACGGAATTTATGTGTACATTGGGAGAATTGCCAGTGTCTTGAATGATGGATCTGCTTATAAATACATCAATTGCAGATCCATCCATTTCATTCACTCTTTTATGTGTCGCTTTTTCGAAATTGTAAGCCTTAGTTACATCTGCTGGCTCTAGATACTTTATGCAAGTGTTCTTAGATATGTTATATTCGCCTGGCTCCTGTACTTGAATAGGTGTATTCTCGTTATACTTTGACATATCTAATTGTTCAACCCATTTGTCAACATAGGGTGGATTTTGGTCAGCCGAGATGTTGCCGGCTGTTGAAGATAGCATGAGAATGCAGAGAACAAAAGGCACCAACACCTTGACAGATCTGATTATCAACATCCTTCTCAACTATTTTCACCTCCGTTCTTTTTTTTATCAAACATTTCTTATCCTCTTTAAGCCAGTTAAGAACTCCGCAAGTGAGGTTATCCATCCTACCTTGCATCATCGTATTAACTTGTATCAACTTTTGTTATAAAGCTCATAATATTAAAAACTTTCGGGTTCAGTGTTCTGTGCGAGCCCTATTTCATGATTATTCACTAAATATGGTAATTTTGGTAAAAATAGGTAAAAATTGGGCTTAATTCATATCAATTTTATTACTGATTTTAACCACAAAATAAAAGATGATACTACATAGTCAATTTGCGATGAAAATTCGTAAAATTTGAGCAATCGGTCCCGAGAACGCATTTGGTGGGGTTTTTGCCGAAAATTTCTAAATAAAACGAGGGCAGCAATCCTGAATTAGACCTGTTTTAGAGGGGTTTGACTCACGATTGCCTCACGTCCGGCGCAGAACCCAAAAACACTATTGATTTAACATATAGTTCAACCTCGATTGTCTGCCCCTTCTCAAAACCTTCCATAGCCTCAGGAACGAGAATGAACCCATCAGCGCGCGTCATCGAGCTCAGGATGCCTGACCCAGTGACTCGGATCGGCTCAGCCAAGAGTTCATCCGCCTCGCTCCAGACTCGCACTCGTACCACGTCCACGCGCCCCAAGCTCGAGGCAACCTTACGCGTCAGCTTCGCCCGGACCCTTAGGCATCCCCAATCCGGAGGCAGTCCTTGCATCACCCAAATAGCGGGTCTGACCAACATGTCGAAAGCAACCAGCGAGGCAACCGGGAAACCAGCTAGACAAAACACCGGCTTACCCCTAACCACGCCAAATGCGGTTGGACCACCTGGACGTAAGGCAACACCGTGGAAAAGCAGCTCCCCGAGCTCGGCAACCACATCGGGGGCGATATCATGCTCCCCCACTGAACTTCCGCCCGAAATAAGGACCACATCATTTTTCAGTGCTTTTTGTAGTACGCGGCGCATTGCTTGTGGTTTGTCGGGGGTGATGTCGAGCGGTTTCGCCACGCCACCGCAGCTCGTAACTCCCGCGGATAAAGAGTATCTGTTGATGTCCGTAATTTGACCTAGTTTTAGTCGTGTGCCTGGGCGCCTGAGCTCGAACCCTGTCACGATAATTGCAACTTGGGGTCTGCGAAAAACCAGCACCTTGAGATGGCTGATTGACGAAAGCATGCCGATATCTTGAGGCCTGAGTTGTTGCCCGCGCCTCAGCACCACCTCGCCTGCGCGAACATCCTCCCCCCAAGCTGAAACATTCTTACTGGGTGTAAGCGGCACCAGCACAGCTATGCGTTTTCTCTCGATTTTAGTGTGCTCGACCATTACGACAGCATCCGCACCTCGAGGCATCGGTGCTCCCGTCATCAGTTTGATCGCCTCGCCTTTTCGGACACAAGATTTGGTTGCAACCCCTATTTTCGCGGACCCGACTACACGGAGTTTTTTAGGCTTTGTTTCATTTGCCCCAAATGTATCGGCTGCGCGAACCGCGTAACCATCGACGGCCGAGCGATTGAAGGAGGGAACATTTGTTTTTGAAACGACATCCTCAGCCAGCACGCGGCCGAGAGCGTGATCGAAGGGCACGAACTCGGAGTCCAAACGCTTTACTCGCGATAGCACAATATTCAAGGCGTCCCCGAGCTTGGTATAGCGAGCGAACCCATGCATTCGAACTTGCATCTCACTCACGTGCGTGTTTGATGATGTGCCCCAACTCGGGAAGGATTAGTCTCATCGCGATCTCTGCTGCGTTTGGGGCCCCGGGTAAGCAAAAAACCGGTTTCCGCTTGATGAGGCCCGCGGTAGTCAGGGTCAGAAGCGCCGCCGCGCCGACCCTTTCATAGCCGATGCGCCGCAGGATCTCACCGAACCCCGGCAACTCCTTCTCGAAGAGCGGGCTCAAAGTTTCGATTGTGACATCACGCCTCGCTATGCCAGTGCCGCCTGTCGTTATCACGGCATCGATTTTTTTGTCCGCGATAAACCCTTGAACTGCTTTTTTTATCTCATCCGCCTCGTCTGGAACTATCAACCTAGTCGTCTCGTGCCCGACCTCGCGCGCGCTTTGCTCGATGAGTTTTCCAGTAACGTCTTCGTCGCGTCCTTCCCGCATCGCCGCCGCTCGAGTATCGCTCACGACGAGGACCGCTATCCTCAGGTGTTTTGGCACCTCCCTGCGATGCTCGATTGCACTCAACCTTTCACCTTCTTTAACACACGAATATCTTCGATCGAAGTCGTGGGGTACTGTCCGGCCTTGTCCTTCTCCAAGCCTTTCACCATGTCCCAAATTGTGAGCAGTGCACTCATCGCACCAACCAAGGCTTCCATCTCGACGCCGGTCTGCCCTGTGCTCTTGACCTCGACTTCGACGTGAATCCCCTGCTTCTCTAACTTAAAAATTACATCAGTGCCTGTAATTGTGATTTGGTGGGTTAAGGGAATGAGCTCCGGGGTGCGCTTGACCGCTAAAATCGCAGCGGTTTGGGCGACTACCAGCACATCACCCTTGGGCACCTCGTCCGCCTTGATCCTTTGGAGCGTTTCGGGTTTCAGGCGGATGAAACCGCTTGCCCTCGCCACTCGGGATACTGATGGCTTCGATCCAATGTTAATCATTCTAACCATTTGGCCACGCTAAAAGCATCGCCCGACGAGCAATAAAAGTTTAGGTTCTTTTCTTGAGGCGCTTCCGCCAAAGTTGCAGCCTAATCGACCCACAAGTCGCTCGATCGCGCAAGGATCAAAAGGGTGAAAAAAGTCGCCCGGGGGTACGAGGCCCGCCTAGTAATGCATGGGAGTTAGGTGCGGCTCCTCGACCGAAGACCAAACATAGTTCTTGCCCAGCTTCATGCGCTTCGCGCGACCGGAGCTCTCGAGCTGGCGAAGCACGCGATTGATCTCCCGGACTTTCCAATCCAAGATATGCGCTAGGTCCGGGGCACGGAGAGCACCGTGGCGGCGGAGAATGTACTCGATTATCTCCAACCTTATCGTCGTCGGCCAGCTTTCTTCTTCCTCTTCTTCTTCGATGAACTCAGGAAATTCCTGCATATGTGTACCAATTTGTAGTTGGTAGCTGTATTCAAAAGACTTGTGCTGAGGGCCAACAAATAGTTTGCAAACGCTGGCGGAGTTATTTCTTCCTATGCCGAATACAAAGGATACAAAGCAGAGAAAATGTCTGAGCTCATTGAGGAAAAAATCAAAAAAAGCACAAGAATGGTTTTGGAGAGCTAGAGAGAAAGGGATTGCCGCAAGGGAAGCTGCAAATGAAATTACTAAGGAAAAAGTAATGAAAACGATTAAAAAGGAAGGAATGTTACGAAGATTGCAATATTTTTTGTGCTTCCCCAAACATTCTCTTAAAGTCACTCTTTTTGAGGATATCCCCAAGACCGATACCTGGGCACTCCTCCGAAAATTCGAACCTATAGCCGTTGCTGCCCCTTTTGAGCGAGAACGGGTAAAAGCGGCAGATGAGCGGCCGGAGGTTGTAAATCCTGCAGGCTCTTCCGTCCAAAAAAACGCACTTCCCCCCTCGTTTTTTCATTCGGTAGCGGTAGGGCTGAACGCTCAACGAGCGGGAGGCGAACGAGAAAGGTCTTAAACCCATTGCGTTAGATATTTGACTGACTTCGGATTCAAGCAACAAGATATTTCGCCCACGGTGTGAACCATCACCGCAGCACTTGGCGCATCGCTGGCACTCGAAATGCACATTTTTGGGGTAACGTAGGTTCATCTATCAGCCTTACATTACTTAGCGCGACTAGTTTAATTTCTTTTCCTCGACCTATCGCTGGCATATCCGCAGGAAATACTCGTGCAGTCGTGTGTCGGGCGTGAGCTCCGGGTGAAAAGCTACGGCGAGCAAGCTGCCCTGCCGCACCGTGACGATTTTTCCCTGAAACTCGGCCAAGACTTGAGCATCCCCCCAAACCTCCTCGACTGCCGGCGCGCGGATGAAAACCGCGTTGTAGGGATCCTCACTCAAGATTGGGATTTCCAAATTCACTTCAAACGACTCGCGCTGCCTGCCGAAAGCATTCCGGGTTACGGAGATGTCCATCAGTCCCAGCAACGGCTGCCCGGTCCGCATGATCTGCTCGTCCCCGCGCTTGGCTAATATGATGAGGCCGGCACAGGTACCTAAGATTGGCGTGCCACCGGCTGCAAGCTGCTTGACCCGCTCGAAAAGGCCCGTCGTGAGCATGAGCTTGCCGATCGTTGTCGATTCGCCACCCGGGATGATGATGCCGTCCACGCACTCGAGCTGCTCAGGTCTGCCGACCCTGACCGCCTCGCCTTCGATGCCGAGCTTTTGCATCGCCCGCTTCGTCGCCTCAAGGTGCTCGCCCACAGCGCCCTGGAGGCCGATGATGCCTATCTTCACGATTGCCACATATCCAAACTAATCTATAAAAAGTGGGTGTTCTTAGACGCCCCTTGCCTGCAATTTCTCCGATTCCTTGAGCGTTTTGATGTCTATCCCGCGCATAGCTTGTGGCAGGTTCTTACTGGCTTCTAGCAACATTTGGGGATCATCATAATGTTGTGTTGCTTCTACTATCGCCCGTGCCATCTTTGGGGGATCGCTAGACTTGAATATTCCTGAACCAACGAAAACACCGTCAACACCTAACTGCATAACCATCGCCGCATCACAGCCCGTGGCGATCCCTCCGGCGCAGAACCAAACAACTGGTAGGCGCTGCAGTTTCGCCGTTTCCTCCACGAGTTCGACGGGCACCCGATACTCCCGCGCCTTCGCTTCAAGGCCGTCATGCTCCAGTTCAGCTAGCTCCGATATCTGGCGCTTGGTGATTCGGATGTGGCGGACGGCCTCGACTACATTACCGGTGCCAGCCTCGCCCTTTGTTCGAATCATTGCAGCCCCTTCGTCCATCCTCCGCAGTGCTTGGCCCAAATCGTAGGCGCCGCAGACGAATGGGACCTTGAACTTGTGTTTGTCGACATGGAATTCCTCATCTGCGGGGGTCAAAACTTCCGATTCGTCTATCATATCCACCCCCAATGCTTCCAAAACTTGCGCCTCCGCGAAGTGGCCTATCCTGCACTTGGCCATAACCGGGATGGTAACGGTGCCCATTATTGTCTTGATCATCGCTGGGTCCGCCATGCGAGCGACGCCACCGGCCGCCCGAATGTCGGCAGGTACCGCCTGCAAAGCCATTACCGCTACCGCTCCGGCCTCCTCAGCTATGATGGCTTGCTCAGGATTCGTGACATCCATAATCACGCCACCCTTCTGCATCTTGGCGAATCCGCGCTTCAGGCGCTCAGTGCCGAACGCGATGATTTTTTCCTCAGTTCTCTTTTGCACGCTTCCACCAATTCATCTTTAATCGCTTCTGCCTAAAAAAGAAAATGGTGGCGCTGTGCGGTACGCTAATGGTTGGCGAGCGAAGTGCGATGTCTGCGGCAGGGAAGCTGAGGATATCTCGGCCACGCTAAAGGTCTGTGCCCGATGCGTGTGCGAAAGGTTCGAGGATGCTAGGTCCTACATCGAGGCAGCGCATGCCAGCATTAGGAAGCGCTACGGTTTGCCAGCTCGAGCACCTAAAGATCCCAAAGGCGTGCGATGCGGTGCTTGTGGGAACGACTGCCGCATCCCAGAGGGAGAAAAGGGGTTCTGCGGCGTGGTCGAGAACATCGGCGGCAAGCTCGTTCGAAAGTTCGGCACGCCTGATCGAGGCCTGCTGACTTGTTACTATGACCCACTCCCCACGAATTGCGTCCCCGCTGAATTTTGCGCGGGGTCAAGCGGCGCGGGGTATCCGAAATGGTGCCGAACCCCTCGAGGCGACATCGGTTACTACAACCTGTCAATTTTTATGGGGAGCTGCACCTACAGCTGCCTCTTCTGCCAGAACTTCAGCTTCCGAGAACTCACCGTTGAGGGAAAGCCCACCATGACCGCCGTTGAGCTTGCCAAAAAAGCAGACAGGAACGTGGGGTGTGCCTGCTACTTCGGGGGAGATCCGGCCAGCCAGATGCCGTTTGTGACAGAATCGGCGCGATTGATGTGCGAGGCCGCAAAACTAGAAAATCGCATCTTTCGCGTCTGTCTCGAGACAAACCTGAGCATGGAGCTACAGAGCCTGAAGCAGTTCGGTGAGCTCTCGATGAATAGCGGGGGCGGGATCAAGGCCGATCTGAAGTGCTGGTCCTCTGAGATTTTGTATGCATTATCCGGTATAGAACACCGCGCAGCATATGATAATTTTAAGTGGTTGGGTAGGCGCCATCACGAGCGTTCTGAGGCCCCATTCGCCAGAGCGAGCACGCTGTTGGTGCCGGGCTATGTGGACGAGGAGGAAATTCGGGCGCTCGCATCATTCATTGCCGACTTGGACCCGACCATCCCTTACTCCCTGCTCGCCTTCCACCCGCTCTATTACATGGATGACATGCCTTACACCAAGCGCAAGGATGCCGAGCGGTTTGTGAGGATATGCAGGGAGGAAGGACTCCAAAAGGTTAGGATAGGCAATTCTTGGCTCCTCTGTTAAAGCTTTATGAAGTTTAAATCAATTCTTAGTCGGGTGCACGCGTGGCGGTTCATATAGCTGAATGTGTGTTAGGAGTGTTCGCGTTCGATGACGAGGGGCGAATGCTGGCATCGAAGCAGTTCCCCCGGGACGCTATCGAGGTGGCCGGGCGGCTGGCGAGCGTTCAGATGGGCACCCCCACGGAAGAGCACCGCGAGCTCATCGCCAAACTAGTCGAGAAAGGCTCCCTTGAATTCACCCTTGAGTCTGAATTGCTTGTCTCACAATTGCGCAAGGAATTCCGACGTATCAAGTTTGAGGTGCAGTTACCGAATCGAGCAGGCGAACTCCTACGCACCAAGCTCAAGAAGATAGCTAAAGAGGTGGGTTTCGAGGAGTCAGACAAGCTTGTCCGGGAGGTAACCTTCATCCTCACGCGGCAAAAGCTTCGAGCGGAGGCCGCCGAGCGGGACAAGCTCGTCATCCAAGCTATAGGTATGCTCGATGAGTTCGACAAGTTCACAAACATCCTCTCCGGCTTGATCCGCGAGTGGTACTCCACCCACTTCCCCGAACTAGACAGACTTGCCCCCGAGCACCAAAAATACTTGAAACTCATCCTAGAATTGGGCCCGCGTGAGCGATTTACTCAAGCCACGGTGAAGAGCGTGACCGAATTATCAGATGAAGATGCCGCGCACATAGCCGAGGCTGCAATGAATTCCTTAGGCGCCCCATTCGACGAACTCGATATCAAAATACTGCAGGGTTGTGCACGAGAGGTGTTCGCTCTCTACGAGTTCCGGGAGCGAGTAGCCGAGTATATCGATGGGTTGATGGCCCAAGTGGCGCCAAATCTGCGAGCGGTCGTCGGTGGATTGATTGGTGCACGGCTTATTTCACTAGCGGGCGGTTTGAAGGGACTTTCTCGTTCGCCCGCGAGCACACTTCAGGTACTGGGGGCGGAAAAAGCTCTCTTCAGGGCACTCCGCGCCCGAGCGAGGCCCCCCAAGCACGGCGTGATCTACCAGTACCCTGAGATTCGGGGGGCGCCTAAGTGGCAGCGGGGAAAGATAGCTCGTGCCCTCGCAGGAAAACTGTCCATAGCCGCGCGCGTCGACGCGATGTCTGGCAAGTTCGTGGGGGACAAGCTTGTGGCCGGCTTGAAGGCGCGTATAGCTGATATCAAGGCGAAATACAAGGAGCCGAGGAAATGAGATGAAAGTAACCGAACACAAACACTTTGCTGGGGTCTACTGGGTCGAGCTCGAGGACGGGACGCGCAAGCTTGCCACTGTAAACCTAGCCCCGGGCACCCAAGTCTACGGCGAGCGGCTCCTCAAAATTCAAGGGATTGAGTACCGTCTCTGGAATCCCTATCGGAGCAAGCTCGCGGCTGCCATCTTGAAGGACATCAAGAAAGTCCCGATTGACCAAGGTAAATGTGTGCTCTACCTAGGGGCCGCCAGCGGGACGACCGCCTCACATGTCTCCGACCTAATCGGCTCAAGTGGCTTTGTTCACTGCATTGAAATTTCATCACGCCCACTCCGCGATTTGCTCATAGTCTGTAACCGGAGGCCCAACATGGTGCCTCTCTTGGCCGATGCTCGGCAGCCGGGAAGTTATTGCGCACTCATCGAGAAAGTAGACGTGGTCTACCAAGATGTCGCCCAGCCCGACCAGACGGAAATTTTGTCAGCGAACGTGAAGGCATTTCTGCGGGAAGGGGGGTATGCGATGCTGGCGCTCAAGGCCCGGAGCATTGACATCACCAAGGAACCGCGCGAGATATTCAGGGATGAGATAGAAAAACTCGAGGAGGAGCTGGAAGTCGTCGACTCGAAGATTCTCGATCCCTACGAGAAGGATCATGCGATGCTCGTGCTACGCAAATGAAATCATATTGCTACAATACCCTTTCTCATCAAAACATCTTTAGACAGGAAAGCACGTAATTCCTTTTCTCATCCCTCAGATATTGCGTTAGCTTAATCGGTCTCTCTCCTCAAACGTGACCAATCGCAGCCTTAGCGCGTTATCGAGTAGTCACCTCACAGCCGTCCTCGGTCACGATTACTGTATGTTCAGCCTGTGCCACCTTACCCCCCGCCCGCTCGGCTAGTACGTGATATGGCCACAGTGCTCCTACACTCACCAGCTCTCGCAGGGTCAGCTCGAGCCTAAGCTTTGACATCTTTTTGGCAAGCCACCGCTCCGCAAACGGGAGGTCATCGTAGGCTCGCTTAACCTCGTTGAGCAGTTGTTTTGCCATTCGAAGTCGCACTGGACGGTCGTGTAGATAGCGAAAGATGTAAACCTTCTTTTGATCTTCGACGTACCCAACTCCGTCAGTCACAAAGGGCTCGAGGGCTACAACATCGCCGACTTTCAGCTTCTGTCCCGTCTCTTCCTTGACGTTTGGCACCGTCAGGCCCGCGTGCAGGTTCCATCGCGTTAGGCTGTGACCTGTGAGGTTGCGGATGGGTTTGAAGCCGGCTGCAGTTGCGATTTCTTCGACAATTTTTCCTATCTCGCCTACATCGATTCCTGGCTTAATCGCACCAATCGAGGCTTCAAGAGCCCGTTCGACCGTCTGTACAAGCTCCTGTTTTTCGCCCGTCGCGATGGTGAACGCGGTGTCCGCGATGTACCCATCGAGGTGGGCACCCATGTCGACCTTGACCATGTCTCCCTCCTTGATGCTCGTGTCGTCGTTTGCGGGCGGGCTGTAGTGGGCTGCGGTCTCGTTGACCGAAACGTTGCAGGGAAACGCTGGTTTACCCCCCTTCTGCGCGATCGACTCCTCCACCATTTCAGCTATCTCGAGCAGCGTGACTCCGGGCTTCACGAGGGCACGTGCTTCCTCCCGCACCTCAGCCAAGAGCTTCCCCGCCTTTCGATATGCCGTGAGTTCCTCTTCAGTTAGCACCCAAATGCCCTCCGAACAAAAGTTGTTTAATCCTGCATCCAAATTAAACTTGATGTCATGGGCAAGGGCACTTTCCTAACCGAGGCGCAGGCGCGAGTTCTCGAGCTCCGTGTGAAAGGATTGACCCAAGCTGAGATAGCTCGAATGCTGCGGACCTCCCGCGCTAATATTTGCATCCTCGAGCGCAGGGCGAGGGATAACATCGCGCGGGCAGAGCGCACACTCAAGCTAGCCGCAAAGCTCCGTGCCCCAGTTGTGCTTAAAGTCAAGCGGGGTGACGATATTTTGGAAGTGCCCAAGAGATTGTTTAAAACGGCAGATGCTGCGAAGATTCGAGTCAAGCTCAGCACACTTGATGTAATATCCAAGATTCGTGAAGGGGCGAGGGATAAACTATACGGTCGGTCGGTAAATCAAAGTTTTGATGTGGTTTTGACCTCAGAGGGCGAATTGTTCATTACGTGAACTTCGCTAGCTTCACCTGCTTCTGCCGCTCGAAGCGCAAATCCTCCTCCTTGTATCCCAAAACCTCCATAATTCGCATCACCGCGGGTAGAACTTGGTGCCCCACATAGTAGTCGGGGTCGTACTCTCTACCCTTGAAGTCCTCCACAGGAATGGCGCGCTCGCTTATGCTCCCCGCACCCTTGGCTTCGATGTAGGCTATCACCATCCCGGGTTCTACCTCTCGCCCCAGCTCACGGAGCCTCTTCGCCGCAACCACATGGGGGCCTATTGAGCGGTAGCTCTCGATGGGCATCTTAAGCCGGGTGTAAATCACGAGGTCGTCCAAACTGGCACGACCCTCGAGCACGTCACGGGTAGTTTTGCGTATGAGTTCGGCTGCTTTCTTCGGCGAGCCATCTTTGAGGATAGCCCTAAGCACCCCTTCTTGGGTTTTCTTTGCAAGTGCTGCCCAATCGCGACGGACGAACTCTAGGCCTTTAACTACCATTCTTCCCTCCTCGTCGATCATCGCGTAACGCTTCTTGGTGACGAACACGCCGCGGGGGTAAAAGCCTTCGAACTCGAGCTCGATGATGCCTGGAAGGCTCTCGTTTACCTGCTTTAGAAATCGCATCGCATCCTCGCGGCTTTTGCCGTTGAGTTTGCAGAAAAGCGAATCCGTATCTCCGTAGATAACCTCAAGACCGAAATTCCTCGCCATTTCAATCGTCTGGCGGATGTAGTGCCTTCCAAAGCTCGTAACGCTCTCGGCGCATTGTTTGAAATACCAGCGTGCCCGCGGATAGCCTAACATACCGTAGAAACTGTTCGCGATGATCTTGAGCGCTGTTTGCTGCGCATCGAGCGAACGATATTCCTTGCTCCCCCGTTTGTGTTTTTTCAGCTCACGCTTCAACCGCACGCGTTCTTGAATGAGTCGTTCGAGCGTTACTGGTATGAATCCTCTCCGCTTGGCACAAAAGTAATAATCAAGCTCTGGAGCTTGTGTGGCCTTACTGGGCGTGCAGCACTTGCAGTTGAGCGTTGAGGGGTCAATGTTGTGCGATACTACTATACTCGGGTACAGGCTCCTGAAATCGAACACCACGATACCCTCGTGCAGACCTTTTTCAGGTTCCATGACGTACGCGCCAACGTAGGTTTCCTCGAGTCGTTCCTCGTACT
>CAZESD010000001.1:0-117524 GCA_964514945.1 Hadarchaeota archaeon (SeqCode) | reverse complement strand
CAATGCCAACCTTGAAACCCCGTTTCTTGAAGTGAGCTGCTAGCTTCGCCACCGAAGTCGTCTTCCCACTTCCTTGAAGGCCGACCATCAGCAGTATCGTGAATTCTCCGGGCTTGAGCTGTAGCTGAGCTGGGCGCCCCATGAGCGTGGAGAGTTCTTCATACACGATTTTGATGATGTGTTCCTTGCGTGCCACGCCAGGGGGAAGCTTCTCCTCGAGCGCCCGCTTTTCTATCCGCTTCGTCAGCTCCAGCACGAGTTCTACATTGACATCCGCCTGCAGCAGAGCGCGCTGGATATCCCGCACTAGCTCCTTGATCACCCGCTCGTCGACATGGGCCGTGCGTGTCAGCTTCCGGAGGGCGCTATGCAGGGTCCTCCCAAGTCTATCGAGCACCATAGAGCATCACTTTCCATAATCGTTTGTCGTATTGTATTAAATAAACGAGGAGGCTAGGAAGCTCGTCTCTTGGGCATTAAGATCGTGCGGATCGGGAACGGGATCGTGATGCCCTCCTTCTTGTAGCGCTTGTGCAGCTCCTTGACAAACTCGTGGGTGATTAGGTACTTGTCCACGAATTCCCTGACCCTCAAGATGACAGTGAAGTTTATGCTGAAGTCACTGAAGGTGTGATAACGAATGAAAGGCTCGAACTCAGGTATCCCCCCAGTCACTTTTTTCAACACTTTTTTGCCTACATCGATGGTTACTCTTTCAACCTTCTCGAGGTCGCTGTCGTAGGCTACCCCAACCTGGACCAAGCAGGCCATCTGTGGCTCGGGCAAGTAGTAATTGGTGACGATTGCTCCCGCCATTTTCGAGTTCGGCACTACAATTATGTTGTTAGGAAGTTCGCGTACTTTCGTGCTACGCCAGCCGATGTCTTCCACATAGCCTTTTTGACCTGAGTCTAGCTCGATATAATCTCCTACTCTCACGGGTCGGTCGGACATAATGTAAACGCCGGCGAAGAACTCGGACAACGTCCCTTGGAGGGCGAATGCAACTGCGAGGCCCCCTATCCCAAAGGCCGCGACCAACGCGGTCACTTGGATACCGAGTGCATCGAGTATCAGGATGAATGCCACAAAAAAGATGAGGATTTTCATGATTTTCTGAAGCGTTGGCACGAGTGTCTTCACACTGGGGCGCACTGTGCCGTAGTACTTCAATATCCCAGTTATAATCCTCACGGTGCACCACGTTGCTATTAAGAGTATCAACAGGTAGCTGATGGTCGGAAGATATTGCATGACCCATGTAGGGACAAACGTTGCGCGCTCAAGAGCAAAGTGAATCCCCATGATCAAGAATATCGCAACTATCGGCACTTTGATGGCATCGAGAATGATATCGTCAATCTTGGTTTTTGTCTTCTTGGTGAGTCTAGTAATGTAAACGTTTAACACAAATCTCAGCGCATACCCAGCCACGATGAATCCAATCAATATTAAAATGGGCGTCAGTAGCTGCCAGAGTTCTTCGATGGCCATTCTTTGCACCAATTTCGTTACTTCTATAAACCTATTTAAAACATCGCCACCACTGTTTTCTTGATTTTAATGGTTTCGGCGAAGGATGTCCAGACGCTTGTGAAATCGAAGCTGAAGGGATACAAATTCCTCATTGTTTCTAACCGCGAGCCCTACATCCACATGCACACGCCTGATGGGGTGCAGGTCAAGACCCCCGCTGGAGGCCTGACGGCGGCCTTGGACCCCTTGACGCAGGCCACCGGCGGGATATGGGTGGCGGGCGGTAGTGGGGATGCCGATCGGGAAAACGTCGATAAACAAAATCGGTGTCGGGTCCCCCCCGGTAACCCAAAATATGTGCTGAAAAGGGTGTGGATGTCAAAGGGCGAGGTGGACAAGTTTTACTTCGGTTTTTCGAATCAGACACTCTGGCCCCTCTGCCATAATGTGTTTCGGGAACCCGTTTTCGAGAAATCGTTCTGGAACGGTTACAAGCACTCGAACGCGCTGTACGCGGAGGCGGTCAGGCAGGAGACGAAGGGGATAGATAAGGCTTTCATTTGGTTTCACGACTATCACTTGGGGCTAGCACCAAAAATAGTCAGGAACGGGACCCCGAAAAAACAAAAGCTTGTGCTTGCTCACTTCTGGCATATCCCTTGGCCCACTTGGGACACCTTCGCACTTCTACCGTGGGCGAAGGAGATACTCGATGGCATGCTTGCGAACGACCTCATCGGTTTTCACCTTCCTAGTTATTGTGTCAACTTCTTGGCGAGCGTCGAGAGAGTTATGGGGATTAAACCCGATTATGGGATACTTAACGTGAAATACAAAGGACGCACCATCCACGTGAGACCCTTCCCGATAAGCGTGGATTTTGACGCTATCGATAAACTGGCGAGAAACCCAGGGGTAAAGCGGGAGATGAAGCGCGTCCGAGCTCCCCAGTACATCCCATACAAATATATCGGCGTAGGCGTCGATCGGATTGACTACACAAAGGGCATCCTTGAGAGGTTCCGGGCCATAGATAGGTTTTTGCAAAAGTACCCGGAGTACCAGAATAATTTCGTGTTCGTAGAAGCGGGGGCACCAAGCCGCACCCGAATTCCAGCTTATATGGAACTGAACGAGGAGATATCCAAAGCCGTCGACAAGATCAATTGGAAATACATGAGGGGCTATTGGAAGCCGATCATTTACATCGAGGGAAAGCTGGGCCCTGATAGACTTTTCGCGTTATACAGGACCGCCGATGCGTGTATAGTGAGCCCGATTCAAGACGGGATGAACTTGGTGACGAAGGAATTCATTTCTGCAAATGTAGATTGCACGGGTGCGCTGGTGCTGAGTAAATTTGCGGGAGCAACGGAGGAACTGGAGGATGCCGTGATCGTCAATCCCTACGATGTGGATGGATTTGCAGACGCGATTAAAGACACTTTGGACATGTCGCCGAAGGAGAAGCGTCGAAGGATGAAGAGTCTAAGAGACAATGTTAAGAGGAACAATGTTTTCAAGTGGTTGTCGGATTTCATCTGCGAGGCCGCGAAATTCATCTCGTGATCCGAATGGAATATCTTTTCAATCGCTGGGAGGAGGTAGAGCGAGCTTTAGCGCCAGGCGCTTTGTTGCTGTTCGATTACGATGGTACCCTCACCCCCATCGTCGAAAGACCAGAACTTGCTATTCTCTCGCCAGATATGAAGGAACTGCTTAAACGTGTGTCCCAGCACTACACGCTGGGGATAATAAGCGGCAGGTCGCTCGCTGATGTGAAAAGGCTAGTTGGGTTGGAGGGGATATATTATGCCGGAAACCATGGTTTCAAAATAATTGGCCCGAGGGTGGAATTAGTCAAGCCCGAGGCAGAGCGCGTGCGCCCAACCTTGGTCAAACTTTGCGAGGAGCTACGGGAAAAACTAGACAACATCAAAGGGGCGATTGTTGAGGACAAGGGGTTAACGGCAAGCGTCCACTACCGATTGGTCGCGGAGGAGGAATTTGTGCATCTGAAAAACATTTTTGAAAGGGCGGTTGGCCCGCACATAGATTCAGGGGTAGTAAAGATTACCCACGGTAAGAAAGTTTTTGAAATAAGACCGAACGTTGAGTGGGACAAGGGAAAAGCGGTGCTTTGGATATCTGGTGTAGTTGACCCCAAAGGAGAGCTCAAGCCAATTTACGTGGGAGATGATCAAACAGATGAAGACGCGTTTTCAGCCTTAAAAGAAAAGGGCGTAACCATCTTGGTTTCAGAGGGGCCGATAGAATCGAATGCAAAATACTTCGTAAAAAATGTCGATGAGGTTAAGACATTTATTGAAAAACTAATAAATCTGAGCGCAGAGATGGGAGCGGGATGTGAATGAAAGCATTAATCCTAGCAGGCGGGTTTGCAACCCGGATTGGTACTATTGGCGAGCAGATGCCCAAGGCAATGATAGTTGTCGGAGGAGACACAGTTCTCGGCCATTTGATCAAGAAGCTCGAAACTGAGAAAATCGAGCCGATAATCTCGATCAATAAAAAGTTTGAGAATTTTTTTGAGGGATACAAAAATGTTCTTATCGAAGAAGCGATGGCGGAGGAGGAAAAACTCGGAGCAGTTCGGGCAATAAATTATGCAATCAAACAGCTGAAAATTGATGAAAATCTCTTGGTGGTGTGTGTCGACAATTATTTCTCCTCAGATTTCAAGGGTTTCGTCTCCAGTTACACGGGCGAGCCACTCATCGGAGTTTACTACGCGGGTCAAAAACCAGACATGAAACCAGAGGAAATGGCAACGATGAAATTTAGGGGAAGCGAAAGTTTCCCACCACCGGAGCAGAGCTTTTATCTAACTGATTTTAAGGAAAAAGTCAAACCGCCACTTAGCGATTACGTCAGCGCTGGCATATACATCTGCCCAAAATCAATTTTTCCAATATTAGACGAGTTCTGCAAGGGGCGAAAGCAGGACGCTCCTGGGTTTTTCATTCAACATTTGCAGGAACGTGGCGTGAAAGTTAAAGGCTATTTGTTTGGGGGTGAGTGGTACGATGTATCTCACAAGAGCTACCTCCAAATCTTTAGTGATGCGAGACTCGTGAAGAGTGACGATCGTTACATTATATGCGATAAACCTTTGGGCGAGAACTTGGTGCTCTCCATCACAATCTTGCATGCGGGTAAACACACGACTGGGCATTCCCACCCGGTCAGCGAGGTTTATTTCTTTGTCGAGGGACAGGGCGAGATCGATCTCGATGGAAATCGGAGGGTCGTGGGGAGTAAGGATGTGGTACCGATAAAGCCCGACAAGTTTCACCGTGTTTATAATACCTCGGACAAAGATCTCGTTTTCATATGTGTGTTTGAAAAATATGGAGAGAGGGGATAGTTTCAAAAAGTAAAAGTCGAAAAGCTTTGATTGTTCTGGGATAACTTTGGCAAAGATTATGTTTGAGAAGACGGTCCAAGAGGCTAGGCTATTGAGTCCTCTACAGAACTTCAAACTGGTCACCCAACCCATCGAACTCAGGAAGGACCCACTGACCGGGAGACGGTGCAGAATAAACCTTGAGCGCGCGAAAAGGCCGAAACAAGCAGCCGAGACAACCGTGATGGAAAATATCATCGAAGCCTCTCGGGGCAAATGCTTCTTCTGCTCGGAAAATTTGGAGAAAATGACTCCAATGTTCCCGGAGGACTTCCCGGAGAGGAGGATAAAGGTCGGGACCGCATGTATATTCCCAAATCTCTTCCCGTTTGGCGGGTTCCACGCAGTTGGGGTTTTCTCGAAGAATCACCACCTAGATCTCAATCAATTTTCGCCGAAGTTGCTTGAGGATTGTTTTGAGGGGTGCTTGAGGTATTTCGAGCAAGTGCACGAAAGGCATCCTGAAATCAAGTATTGGTACATAAACTGGAACCACATGCCGCCTGCTGCTGCCAGCATCGTCCACCCGCACGTTCAACTCACGGCGGACCCGGACCCAACTTCGCGGCTCCAAGAGTTCATCAGAAGCAGCAAGTCCTACTTCGACCGAGAAGGGAGTAATTATTGGTCGGATTTGGTGGAGGCGGAGAGAAAGAAAAAGGAACGGTTCATCGGAAAAACCGGGCCCGTCGCTTGGGTTACGAGTTTTGCTCCCGAGGGAAACAACGAGGTTGTAGCAGTCTTCACCGGGATTTCCGCGATAACCCGTCTCAAAAAACGCGGACTCGGAGATTTCTGTGATGGGCTCTCTCGAACTTTGAAGGGTTATCATGCTCTTGGAGTCCAGAGTTTCAATATGACGACATTTTCGGGTCCATGCGATGAGGACTCAAGTGAGTACTACTTTCTCAGCGCAAAATTGGTGTCCAGACCGAGGCCGAGGCACCTTTACACGAGTGACGACGGCTTCATGGAGAAACTTCATCATGAGAGTGTTATCGAGACCATGCCGGAAACTCTTGCTGAAAAATTAAGGGAACAATTCTAGACATCGGTGCGGAGTCTATTTGCCGAGCACATCGGAGAAAACATTCAAAAGAGATTGGGCGCCTTGTTTGATGTAACACTTTTTTGCATTTTCGAACCCCCATTTTCCCATTTCATTTGCCGCCCCGGGTTTTGAAAACACTCTGATTATCTTGCTCGCGAGTTCTTCGTGATCGTTTGGGGGGAAGATGCAACCATTTTCTCCATCGATGATGAGTTCGGAAACCCCGGCTCCTGAACTGACCACGACGGGCTTTTTGTATATCCACCCCTCAAGCACTGCTAACCCGAAGCCCTCCAACACAGAGGGCAGGACCACTACATCGGCTCTTGTGTATGCTGCCTTTAGCTCATCCCCGGTTAGGTATCGGGTGAAGATGATCCTTTGACGAACACCGAGCTTGCTCGCCAGTCGTTCTAACTTATCTAACCACCTCACCCCTTTCGGGAGCCCCAAGCCACCCGTGCGAGCACCTGAAAAACTCCCATTGCCGACTAGCACAAGTTTCGCAGTAGGAAAGTGTTTGGCAATTCGCGCCAGAGCTCTAACTGCGGTATCTTGACCTTTTATTGGGTCAAGACGGGCAACCACGAGAATTATCATGTCGTCATTGCTGATTCCAAATCTTTCACAAAACTGACTGACTTTAGTGTTCGACGCTCGGCCATGCGCTTTTTCATCGATGTGGGGGTAAATCTGATAAATTCTACCTTTGAAACCCGCTTTCGACAAACTCCGCTTGTATTTCTTACAACTCACGATGACGGCGTCGTAGTCCCCCAGATATCTCCGTAAAAAGGCCCTCCATTCCGGAGTCATCTTCTTCATGTCGAGAGGAATGTGCCATCGGAAGAGTTTGCGCGTCGCTGGGCCTGTCATTGACCCAATCAAAAGCAGCTGGAAATCGTGCACGTAAAACAGGTCAAAATTAACCTCGGCGTGCAGATCCATCATCTTCTTCGCGTAACGCCAGTTGAAAAGGGCATAGTCGGCGAAGTGCCTGCGAGGGATCCACGTTTGTTCCAAACCGTGGACGTTCCTCCACATCGCCTCTTTGAAGTGCCCGTAGCCGGCTCGTTCATGGTGTTCCAATTCGATTCGGTGTAGCACTACCCCGCCGAATGATGTCATCTCGGGGCTCAGGGGATTGATCGCCACCCAGTGGGGCTTCCGAATCTTCTCCGTCCTGTACATCCGCTGAAGCATTGGGGCGACCATGCCCGTGACTCCTCCAGGTGTATAATTGAAGTCCTCGCCTTCTAGGAGCATTTTAAGCGGCATCGGCTTTGGGAGGTCACCGTATTTCTCGAATAATGCATCAGGGTCTAGCTTAAACCGTATTGGGGGCGTTTGAGAACTCACACATAGTGATACTTTTCGCATATGTATTTAATTTCTCCAGCGCCCTTTTACATCTTTCGAAACCTAAAAGATTTTATCTTGAAGTGAACGCAGAAGAAAAATATTGATGGAGCACGGTCTAGAAGATGGTGTTCTTTATATTTACGTTGGGATGTTTGACCTAGCACAGAAGGGCGTTGATATTTATTTAAGAAATTGAGTCGGTTTACAAATTTTTGTTTGGGCGAACTCTCCAAGTTCTAGCAGATGCCGATCGGAAGTGATCAGGTAATCTGCTTTCCCTTCAAGAGCGCATTCCAAGAATTTGTTATCCTCCGGGTCTTCTTTGACCGTGAAAATTTTTTGAGTTGGCCTTATTCGAGAGGCGTTCATAAAAAGACTTTGTATTCTCTTCTGAAACTCTCTCTTAGCCCTTACATTTTTCAAAATCAACCTTACTTCCTTACGAAGTCTGGAAGAGAAAATTAATTCATGTTTGTTTTCGAGGCAGAGGTCGATGATTCTTGCTGAAGCGCTTTTTCGGTTAAAATAAGCTGCGATGAAAATATTTGTATCTAAAACCACCTTCAACAATCTCCACTCCTGAAAATCACAGCACAGCGCTGACGAGCTTCCTCAAGTCTGCTTGGACTTCGTCACGTGGGCGGGAACCATCAATGATTTTTAGCCTTTCTGGTTTAGCGATGCGCAGATAATTCCGGCGCACTTGTTGTTGAAGTCGTAAATTTCGTTCAAATTCATCGAGTCTGCGCGATGGCTTGATTCGAGCAAACGCGATCTTGGCAGGCGTGTCGATCAAGATTGCCAAATCCGGCTTGAGAGCGTACTTGTTTATCGAGCTTATCCAGCTCACCGGCAATCCCCGTGCTGATTGATACGCGAGCGAGGAGTAGGTGTATCGCTCACTCAGCACGATCTTCCCAGCCTTCAGGGCGGGCTTGATAACATCTGTTAGGTGTTGTGCTCTGTCGGCAGCGAACAATAGCGCCTCGGCAGCAACGGGTAGTTTGATTTCTCCCTTTAGCATCTGTTTGATAATTTTTCCAACCACACCGTCAGTCGGCTCGTCCGTGACAACCACCGTGTGGCCGCGGGAGCGGAGCCACCTAGCGAGTAGTCTAACGTGGGTGCTTTTACCGCAACCGTCTAGCCCGTCAATCGAGATGAATTTTCCCCTCATGCGAACACCAGAGCTCCCTGCGCTGACAGAGTTATGTAATTATCGGTCAATCAACCCATAGGTACTGGCATGCATAGAAGAAACACCACGAAAGCCGCAACAGCGAGCCATTTCTGACGCTTCGAGAGCTTTGAAACATCGTCGAGCGCCCCCGTGTGGTATCCCCTGAACAGGAGGAGGATTAGGAAGCCGAATATCCAGAGGGGGAGCTCAGGGAAAAAGAGGCCGAAGAGGAGGAGGCTGAAACCAAGCATGCGAGTGAGCTCGTAGTGTCGCTCCCGGCCCATCAGCCCCCGCGCGATGTGCCCACCGTCAAGCTGCCCAGCAGGGAGCAAGTTGAACATCGTCACTAGAAGCACTACCCATCCTGCGAATGCGAGTGGGTTGATACTCATAGTAGTTGGCACATAGCCGAAAGTAAGTACTTGCAGTACGGCAAATATCGCTGGCGTAAACCAAAGGGAGATTCCCTCGTCGGGTTTTGACAGCATCAGACCAACGGCGGTGAGTGGGAGGGCTACGAGGAAACCGAACAGTGGTCCACTCGCCCCCATTTCGACCAAAGCCTCCTTCGTCGGAATGGGGCTTTTGATACGGATAACAGCACCTAGGGTACCAAGCATTGTCGGTGCTGGGATAAAATATGGCAAGGTCGACTCAACCCCATTTCGCCACGCTGCAATTTTGTGGCCGAGTTCATGCGCCCCCAGCATAAGCATTATCGCGCCGGAGAACAGGGCAGCGTATAGGGTCTTGTCGAAAGTCAAGAAGTAACTAGAAATCAAGAAGTAGCCAGCCGCGAAGGTCGTTAGAAAGGTCGCGCCCAAAAGGAGCAAATTTATGATGATCCTCCCCCTGCCAACGCGAGGGTATTTCATCATCATCAACCTGAGCTCGCCCTCACGTTCGCGCATCACGGGCAGATAGCCCTTCTGCTTGGCGGCGTCTAACAAGGAGCGAAATGATTGCTTCGGGTTGCGCGCGGTCGCCTCGAGTTCTATACGGTCTTTCGAGGCGGCGAAATCCGAAATCTCAAAATGCTTCGTCACGAGCCCCAGCGGTTCTGCCAGCCATTTGGGCGGCTCCTTGGCAACAACTTTTAAGTCCTTGCCGCATTTGGGACACTCATTTTGGACGAGTTCACCTACCTCTCGCTCCGACATCCGGTAGTCGGAGTATTTGCAGCTGAGGCATTCGAACTTCGCGACCGGGAGTTTCTTCATTCTTGATCTACCTCATCGTTATATTTTCTATCGACTTCTATCGCCTTTTTGTTGCCTTACTCTGCCCACCTGCAAGTGTGTACCCCTGCTGTTTTGTTAAATGCACTGGTCTCCCCCATTAAATTTGGATTAAGTCACAATAAACAGCTATCGTTGGAGAAGACTTACAACACTTTTTCGGAGGGGTGAAGGTTTGTGTCATGGAGGCGAAGGAGCTAGGGGGCCCAGTAGACAATCCACTTTATCATCTATCCCTTGAAACCCTGCCACCGCTGATAGAGCTGGTGTTCGACCCCAAGCACATCTAAAATTCGCCCGACGATGAAATCGACTAGGTCCGAAATGTTTTTTGGCTTGTGATAAAATGCGGGACAGGCTGGTAAAATAATCGCCCCAGCGCGTCGAAGCTTAGCCATATTTTCGAGGTGGATTAAATTGAACGGCGTCTCCCGCGGCACGAGCACGAGGGGGCGGTTTTGTTTTAGCGTGACATCGGCCGCTCGCGAGATGAGGTCAGCCGTCACCCCGCTTGCTATCGCCCCAAGAGTCTTCATGCTGCAGGGGGCGATTACCATTCCGTCCGTGCGATAGGAGCCGCTGGCAGAAGGAGCTGCTAAATCTTCACACGAGTAGCTCCGCGTCGCTAACTCTTGAAGTTCTTCAACACTTTTTTCTAGCTCGAGGTTTACAATAATTTTAGCTGCTTTCGAAACGATGAGATCGACCTCGATTCCCAGCTGGCGGCAGATTTCGAGCAGCCTCGCGCCGTAAACCGCACCGCTAGATCCCGTGATGGCAACGATTAGATGCATGAGTCTCCCAAACCGTGTTCTCTTGAGGGGGCAAGGTTTTAAGCGATTTCCTTCACTCTGGCGACAACAGCATCCCCGACTTCGGAGGTGCTGGATTTGCCGCCCAAGTCATAGGTTCGGACCTTGCATTCCTCCAGTACATCAATAACCGCCCGCTCGACCTTATCCGCCACCCCCTCTTCTCCCAAGTGCTCGAGCATCATCTGCCCGGCCAAAATTGTGGCAAGCGGGTTAGTGACGTTTTTTCCCGCGTGCTTGGGTGCGGAACCGTGGATGGGCTCGAACATACTTACTCCTTCGGGGTTGATGTTGCCTCCTGGAGCAAGCCCCAAGCCACCTTGGATCATGGCTCCCAAGTCTGTGATTATATCGCCGAACATGTTGGGCGTGACAACAACTTGGTACCACTCCGGATTTTTGATAAACCACATTGTGATCGCATCAACAAATGCAAACTCGGTCTCAATTTCAGAATATTCTTTTGCTACCTGCTCGAAAACCTCACGCCAGAGGCTGTAGACATGTGTTAAAACGTTGGCCTTGTCAACTGAAGTTACGCGTTTTTTGCCCTTCTTGCGAGCAAGCTCGAACGCGTAGCGGATAGCTCGCTCCGACCCTTTACGACTTACCACGCCTATCTGATATGCTAGCTCATCTCGGTCAACATCGATATCTAGGTCAAATTTCACTCGATAGATTGAGCGAAGCACCTCAAGCTTAGCTCTCGATTTGCCTTTCGCACGTCCACCTATTCCGACGTAGAAATCCTCAGTGTTCTCGCGCACCACGTAAAAATTGACATGCTCTGGCCCTTTGTTCTTGAGTGGACATGGCACACCGGGATAAAGCTTGATAGGGCGGAGATTGATGTACTGTTCGAAGTAAAAGCGAAGCTTCAGCAAAATACCCTGCTCGAGCACACCTGTTTGCACGCGAGGGTCGCCTAGAGCGCCTAGATATATGGCGTCCATTTTTGAAAGCTTTTTTAGCTCGTCCTCCGACACGAGCGCCCCAGTCTTAAGGTATTGCTCAGCACCGTAGGGGAACTCGACAAACTCAAGCTTTAAGCCCGTTTTCGCCTCGGCTGCGGCGTTCAGTACTTTTACCCCTTCACGAATTACCTCTGGACCTATGCCGTCACCGGGAATTACAGCAATTTTGTACTTCATACAATCACTCGCTGAAGCAATTATTTTTATTCGCCTGTCCACTTAAACTTACGTTTGAGGCGATGTGATGGATTCGACACAACAATTCAAGTTAAATAATACATTCGCGTATATCGCGACCATCGTGCTTATCGCCTGTTTCGTCTTGGTTTTCGCATTCAACATCTTACCAAATCTTCCAAACTACCCAAAACAACCAGATGAGTGGCGCTGGTACGCCACATCATGGAACCTCGGAGGCCCGCTGATGTTCATCATCATCTTTCGCATCCACACGCTACGTGTGCTTGGGGATATTATTCGAAAAGGGCGAGCGGCACTGGGCGTGACGCTATGGGTAAAATTTTGGTTTGGGGCAGCCTTGTTTTTCGGTCTGGCGACGTTGCCATTCGTGTTTCAAAATTATGTCGTTTACGGCGCGACGTCAATTTTTGCGAATGCGGGGGCCGCGCTTGTGATCTTCGCATGGCTTTCGTTGATCGCATCTTCCATCGCTCTCCTGCGGATTAGGTGCTCAAAAGCTATGCTGCTTGCAGTCGAAAATGCGAGGGAAGTGCATCGAGTCTTACTCGCGCCATCCTCCATCATTTTCTCCATTTTCACTGGGCTCTCATCTATTACGATCTTGTTTCCGTAACCGCAGATCAGGCGTTACAGCAATTTGATCAACGTTTAAGGGTCTGCTTCAAATGAGGAAGCAGACCTCCAGCTTGGATTATTTTAAGAACGAAATTAGGCAGTGGTTCTGCTTTGAATACCTTGCCAGTCTTTAGATTACGTACCACGCCTTCTTGAAAGTCTACTTTTGCCGCGTCGCCTGACTTGAAACCCTCGTGCACACCGGGGCAGGTCAACACAGGCAAACCTCGATTGATTGAGTTGCGATAAAAAATCCGAGCGAACGATTCGGCCACTACTGCTGAAATACCCGCAGCCTTCAGCGCAATCGGCGCCTCCTCCCTGCTGGAACCACACCCAAAGTTCCGCCCAGCAATGATAACATCGCTCTTGGCCACTTTAGACGCGAAACTTGAATCAATATTTTCCATCACGTGCGAAGCCAGCCAATTTGGATCATGGGTTGCCTCAAACTTCGGCAAGTAGCGACCAGCGATTATGTCGTCTGTACTAATGTTGTTGTTAAACACCCAAACGCGCGCCATCATACATCCCTCGGGTCAGTTATTACTCCTTTTATCGCAGACGCAGCAACCGTTGCTGGTGAAGCTAAGTAAACTTTCGACTCTGGGCTGCCCTGTCTCCCACGGAAATTTCTATTTGATGCGGATATGCAAACCTCGCCAGGGCCCAGAATTCCGACATGGGAGCCCATGCAAGCCGCACAACAGGGTGCCTCAACCAACGCTCCTGCTTCTACAAAGATTTTGATGAGGCCGCCATCAAGCGCTTTTCGATAGATATCTCTAGAAGCAGGAGATACTATCAACCTGACACGTCTGCTGACTTTTTTACTTCTGAGAACCGCGGCCGCAGCCTCTAAATCTTCCATCCTCCCGTTCGTACAACTGCCTAAAAACGCCTGGTCGATCTCAATTTCTCCCACTTCAGCAACCGGCTTTACATTATCCACGCTGTGGGGACATGCAACTTGGGGTTCAAGCTCAGACAAATCGTATGTGTATGTTTCTATGTATTGAGCACCCGAATCGCTATACACTGCGCTATAACGCTGCTTGGCCCGCCCTGCAAGGTACTTTTTTGTTACTTCATCCGGGGGTACGATCGCGTTCTTTGTCCCCATTTCCACTCCCATGTTGCACATCGTCATGCGGCTGTCCATTGTGATATTACGCATACCTTGACCCGTGAACTCCACAGAGCAATAGTTTGCGCCTTCTGTGCTCAAATCTCCGATTATTTTTAGAATAACGTCCTTTGCCATCACTCGTTTAGGCAGCTTTTTTTCTAACACAATTTTGATGTTCTCAGGAACTCGGAACCACAATTTTCCAGCCGCGAAAACGGCAGCCATGTCAGTCGCGCCTACGCCTGTCGAAACACATCCAAGCGCGCCGTATGTTGTCGTGTGTGAATCAGCCCCCACAATCAAACATCCGGGCAGCGCAAAACCTTTTTCAGGGACAACTTGGTGGCAAATACCTTCAAATATGTCGTAAAAGTTTTGAATCTTTTGCTCAGAAGCGAACTTCCTTAACACCATATGATTCTGTGCCGCATCTATCGAATTCGCTGGAACTTGGTGGTCGCACACCATGACAATTTTGTTAGGGTCCCAAACCTTAGCGGCGCCTATCTCGCGAAATATATGGATAGCTAAAGGGCCTGTGAGATCATGTACCATCGCCGCATCGATTTTTGCCTCGACGATTTCACCAGGGCTAACGCTTTTTCTATCCGAAGCTCGAGCAAAAATTTTCTCAGTTATGGTCATGCTCATGTGAACACTTTCCACCAAATGTTTCCCTTATACCGTTTAACTTTGTATTCTTAGATTTTTACATATATAATCTTTTTATTTACCCAACCAAAGGGTCGGAGATACTTAGATTTTCGACGTGGCTCTTTACAAGACATCTAGGATTTATCGCTACTTTAAAATCGCTCCCTCGACTGCGGAGCTGACGATGCGCGAATAAAGCGCGAGGTAACCTTTCTTAATCCGCGGTCTGGGAGGTTTGAACCGTTCAAGTCTAGCCTTAATCTCAGCCTCGGGCAAAACCAGTTCTAGCTTGCGCCGTTTGATATCAATCAATATCTTGTCACCGTCCTGCACAATGGCTATTGGGCCACCTTCTGCAGCTTCGGGTGAGACATGTCCAATACACGCGCCGTGTGTGCCACCCGAGAACCTGCCGTCCGTGATAAGTGCGACTGAGTCACCCAACCCCATACCAATGACCGCAGCTGTCGGGGCGAGCATCTCGCGCATCCCCGGACCACCCTTTGGCCCCTCGTAGCGGATGACGATGACATCACCGTGTTTGATTCGCTTGCTCAAAATGGCCTTAGTTGCATCCTCTTCGCGATCGAAAACGCGTGCGGGGCCACGGTGGTGTAACATGCGCGGGCTTACTCCAGCGTACTTGACAACCGCACTCTTGGGGGCGAGGTTGCCATAAAGGATCGCTATACCACCCTCGCGGTGATACGGCTTCGTCAACGGTCTGATAATTTTAGAGTCGTAAAATTTCATAAATTTCAAATTATCCCGAACTCGGCGTCCCGTGACCGTGAGCGGACTTCCTCGAACTAATTTACCTAGTCTCTTCACGAGTGCTGGCACTCCGCCCGCCCGCTCTAGGTCAAGCATATAGTGCTCACCGCTTGGTCGCAGATTGCATATGTGCGGTGTGTGACGGCTGAGTCTATCGAACACGTCTAAACAAAGCTTGATGCCGGCATCGTGAGCGATCGCGAGTAAATGAAGCACAGTGTTAGTTGAGCCCCCAAGCGCTAGGTCGACAATAATAGCATTTTCGAAAGCTGAACGAGTCAGAATCTTGCGAGACGTTATACCGCGCCGCAACAACTCCATGACTTGCTTGCCACTCTGCTTTGCGAGGCGTCTCTTTTTTGCGTCTATAGCGTGCGAGGTACCAGTTCCCGGCAGCGACATCCCAAGCGCTTCAGTCAAACATGCCATAGTATTCGCAGTGAATAGGCCAGCACAGGAGCCACAACCAGGGCAGCATCGATCCTCTATCTCTCTCGCCTCGTGCTTGCTAAGCTTTCCAGCTTTAACCGCCCCGACTGCTTCGAATGCACTTATGACATCCAAACGTTTTCCCCGCCACCTCCCGGGCACCATCGGGCCCCCCGTGAGCATAATCGCAGGAATGTTAACTCGTGCGAGAGCCATGAGCATACCAGGCACGATTTTGTCACAGCTCGCAATGGAGACTACCGCATCGAAACGATGAGCTTCCAACATGAGCTCTAGGCTGTTAGCTATTACCTCTCGTGAAGGGAGCGAAAAGCACATACCTTGCGTGCCCATCGCTATACCATCACATATGCCGATGGTATTGAACTCGAAAGGTGTCCCCCCAGCCGCACGAATGCCAGCTGCAACTGCCTCGCCCAGTTCTCGGAGGTGCAGGTGCCCAGGGATCACATTGTTGTAAGAGTTTGCTATCGCTACAAAAGGGCGTTCGATGTCTGCGTCGGTTAAACCATCGGCTTTTAGAAGTGCACGTCGGGGTAAACCTTCAAGACCTGAAACTACCTCTCGGCTGCGAAGCTTCATCGACCCCACCCCCTAGAAGGCTTCATCTTTAAGCTTTATTTAATTTTCCTGATACAAAAATACGTTTATCATTTTTCGATGCCGGCCCACTTGCGTAAATCTCGCCCAACCTTTGCAACGAGGTGCTCTTTCGCAGCCTCACGCATTTTCTGCAGGTTTGGAATTTTCGCCTGACTTTCAGCTACCCATTCTTTCGCAAATTTGCCACTTTGGACATCCGCGAGGATCTTCTTCATCACTTCACGAGCGCGTTCGTCGATTACCCACTTGCCCCTAATTCTGCCACCATACTCTGCGGTGTTACTGACGGCCTTCATCATCCCCTCGATTCCATGCTCGTAAACGAGGTCGATGATTAGCTTGAGTTCATTGATGCACTCGAAATACGCTATTTCTGGCTGATATCCGGCTTCAACTAAAGTTTCAAACCCAGCTTTCATTAGCTCCGAGACTCCGCCCACGAGCACGACTTGCTCCCCAAAGAGATCGGTCTCAACTTCCTCTTTGAATGTTGTCTCGACCACCCCGATTCGAGTTAGTCCAACTCCTTTCGCGAGCGCTAGGGCAATCTGCTTCGCTTGGCCACTGGGATCTTGGGCGACCGCGAGCAACCCCGGTGTCCCAGAACCCTGCTGGTACATGCGTCGTAGGATCGCTCCCGGTGCCTTCGGAGCAATCATGATCACATCGACATCGTTGGGCGGAATGATCTGTTTGAAGTGGATGTTGAACCCGTGACTGAAGCAAAGCACCTTACCTTTTTTCATTTGTTGAGAAACATGCTCAAGGTAAGCTTGTGCCTGGTACTCGTCGGGAATAAGCATATGAACGATGTCTCCCCGCCGCGCAGCTTCGGCGATATCATAGACCTCAAATCCATCGGCTACTGCTTTATCATAACTTGGGTCCTTTATGCTTCCAATAATCACTTTGCAGCCGGAATCACGGAGGTTGTTGGATTGCGCCTGCCCTTGGTTGCCGTATCCTATGATTGTTATGGTCTTGTCTTTGAGTACACTCAGGTCGGCGTCCTGGTCGTAATAAATCTTCGCCATACCATCACTCCATAATCTATCCTACACGCGATATAATAACTTGTCCCGAGCGAGCAACCTCTTTCAGTAATTTTGAGCCCAATGCTTTAATTACACGTTCGATTTCGTCATGCTCTCCGCTGAGTTCAGCGATTACCTTATTGTCCTTGGACTCAAGCACCCGACCACCCGCCTGCTCGATTTGCTGAACCATCCGCAATAGTTGTTTATTATTCAGTTTTCGTGTCTTTAACAGCGTCACCTCTCGAACGATGCTTCGCTCAGGCTCGATTACCTCAACATCCAAGATGGGCTCCAAGCGGACTAGCACCCTGCGCATGAACTCGGCCATGCGGTCGTCTTCCTTGAACATCAGGATGATTCGTGCCAATCCGGTAGGCTCGATTCCTACTGTGATCGAATCTAGGTTGATCTGGCGCCGAGTGAAGGTGCGTGATATCCGCATCATCACTCCGGGGACGTTTTCGCAGAGCACAGAAAAAATTCGGGTCCTCATCTTACTCACCTATGTTAACATCTGGTCGATTCTTCCTCCTGCGGGGACCATCGGCAAAACGTGTTCGTCGGGGTCAATCGGGATGTCGAGTACCGCTGGCTTTCCACAGCGCAGAGCCTCGCGCAGCTTTGGTGCCACCTCGCTCGGTCTTGTCGCACGATCGCCCCAAGCGTTGTATGCTTCAGCGAGTTTCACGAAGTCGGGTACCTTACCAAGACAGGTAGCGGAACGGCGCTTTTGGAAGAACATGTCTTGCCACTGTTTGACCATTCCCAAGTAGCGATTGTTAAAGATGCACGAAACAACGTTTATCTTGTTCTCCACAACCGTCGCCAGCTCTTGGGAGTTCATCAGAAAGCTTCCGTCCCCCGCGATGTTTACAACATTGCACTTCGGGCGCGCAACCTTTACACCCATCGCGGCCGGGAATCCGAAACCCATCGTACCTAAACCACCCGAGGAGATGAAGTGTCGGGGCTTCCGTACCACACAGAAGTGTGCGGTCCACATCTGACACTGTCCCACCTCAGTCACTATAATAGCATTCTCATCGAGTACGCTCATTATCTCCTTGATGACGCGCTGTGGTTTGATGGGGATCTCATCGTAGTCCATTCTAGGAGCAAGCTCTCTGCGCAACTTTTTTACTCGCTCAATCCATTTGCTTGTCCGTCCTCGTCTCGCGTGGGAGCGAAGTCCTTTGATTATCGCAGTTAATGATCGCTTCGCATCACCGATTATCGGCAGGTCAACGCGAACGTTCTTGCCGATTTCAACTGGGTCGATGTCGATGTGGATAATCTTAGCCTTTGGGGCAAAGCAGCGCACATCTCCAGTGGAGCGATCGCTGAAACGTGTCCCGACAGCAAGTAGCACATCTGACTCGGTCACCGCAAGGTTCGCAGCCATCCGCCCATGCATCCCCAACATCCCCAACGCGAGCGGGTGGTCTTCAGGTATCAATCCTTTGCCCAGCAGCGAAGTCGTCACTGGAGCGCCGAGCAGTTCTGCAAGTTCAACCAGCTTGGCCGAGGCACTTGACCATATCACGCCCCCGCCCGCGTAAATCACTGGTTGCTCGGCCTTGGTGAGCATATCAACCGCCTTTTTTATTTGTCCAGCCTCAGGCGCCGGCTTTGGGGGCCTCTCGTACTTGACCTTGGCAGGGATTTTAAAGTTGGCCTTGCTCACCTGCACGCTTTTCGGTAAGTCAATGTGCACGGGGCCAGGCCTGCCCGTGATTGCGATTTTGAAAGCAAGCTTGACGACGCTTGGTAACTCTTCGGCGCGGTGGATGATGAAGTTGTGCTTGGTTATGGGCAACATCACGCTGAGCATATCTGCCTCTTGAAAAGCGTCAGTGCCTAGAGCTCGAGCTGGAACCTGTCCGCTTATCGCGACCACGGGCGAGCTGTCCATGTAGGCATTCAGGATGCCCGTTGTGAGGTTCGTCGCCCCGGGTCCAGAGGTCGTCATGCAAACTCCCTGCTTCCCAAGCGCCCGGGCATATCCATCGGCCGCGTGCGCCGCGCCTTGCTCGTGCCGCGTTAGAATGTGCCGAATCTCGTGCACATCGTAGAGGGCATCGTAAATCGGGATTATCGCCCCGCCCGGGATGCCGAAGATGTGCTTTACACCCTCCGCCTTCAGCGCCTCGAACAGCGCTTTTGAGCCCGTTAGCTCGACCATCTAATCACTCCTTAAAAGCTATGATTTTCCCCCGCTTAAAACTAATTCTTTTCGCTCGGAAGCCTAACGAGAATAGAGAACCTAAACTTTCGGCGGCCATCTCGGGTTTGACCTATGAGCTTTGCGCTCTCTTTAATTTCGGCCCCAAACTCCAATTTGAGCATCGACGCCATTTGCCTCGCCAAGCTCACTGGGTTCACGTAGAGATCGAAACCCTCCCGCCGCTCCTCGACTTTGGCGATGAATGCATTTCGCTCTCGTTTGCTTGCATTCATGGCGAGTCGCTGAAGTATTTTTTTGACTTCAGAGCTCTTTTCCTTCGTGAGCTTCCCTCGCACTTGCAGGATCGCCTCGTAGTGGCGGGCACTCTTGAGGCCGCACACATCGCAGGTACTCCGCTTGAGCATGAATTTTATACGTGCTTCATCTAACTGGGGCTTAACCTGAAGCTCGTGAACTTTCCCTTTTGCCCTGACGTTGATTACTCTCTCGGCTAGTTTTGGCTCGACCCAGAGCTCGAGTTCAGGCACCTCACGTGGGTGGAAGAACTTCGTCCCCGCGTCACTCAGGCGTGCAACTTTTAGGTTCGAGAGAACGGTCGCCCTAATTGCGTTAGCGATGGCGTCTCCCCCCTCCGCCTCATGCCATCTCTTTCCAAGCAAGTGGGCCCCACATCGTCCGCAGACCGTGACCTCAAGCTCCGCCGGTGCTTGGAGGAGACGGTTCTCCTCGGCGAAGCAACGCTGGCACAGGCCTTGGATCAATGGGCCTTGTTGTGCTTCGAGTGCGCCACACCTGTAGCAAAATCGTTTCATGAACACCAGATTTGTTTTCACTTGATAGCTTAAACTCGCTGCCCTCAAGCGGCATACATATGTCGGCTAGTCAGCGAGGTACCTAGAATGAAGACTATCTTTGCGCGGATTTTGTTATCCTAGAGGTTTATTCGACAAACATGGTGAAAAAAGTTTTTAAAAAGCTTGGGGAATCTTCAAAAAATAAAAGATAATGGGGGCAGGAATGCTATCGAGTAAAATGCAAGGCTAGATACAATTGCTACTACTACTAAAGACGCTAGAGATTTTAATGGTTTAATTTTCATACCTCCTTTTTAATTTTGCATAGGTATTTTGTTTTTTTACTATTTAATTATTATTTATATTATTTAGGTCAATTTTTGGATAATAATAGTAATTTTATAAAAATTTATGTTTAAAATTTAAGAAAAAGTAATAAAAACGCATTTTGATGAGCGATTTTTTTGCTTTTGCTAGGAAAAAAAGATATTTAAAACATTAAAATATAACGAAATGCGTACAAAGGGGTGGCCGGCACGAGCTACATCATCACTAGCGTCATAGAAAATTCGGCGTGGGACGACACGGCAGATCGTCTGACCTGGGCAATGATCGATAACATGGTAAACTGGGTGTAAATTGGAGGTTGAATAGTGGGGGAGATGTGATCTCCCCCTTTTCTTTTTTTTTGGAACTTGCATAATTTGATTTCAAGGAATAATAAGGCAAGAGAAATTGTTTAAAATTGGCCTAAATTAGGATCCCAGGTTTATCTAAACCTCTTGGGTTTCAAGTTCTCAAATACAATCTCGCCACCGACAATCGTCTTCATTACATTTAAGTTTTTATCTAAAATCACAAGGTCCGCACGCTTTCCAACTTCGATGCTTCCGACTTCATCGTCGACTCTTATGTCCTTGGCGGGGTTTACTGTCATCATGGTTACGGCGTCCTTAAGTGATATCTCAAGTTCAAATACTAAATTGCGTAAGGCTTTATCTAAAGTTAAAGTGCTTCCAGCTAGCGTACCATCGGGAAGCCTAACTTCGCCATTCTTCACATGCAATTCATATCTGTTCTCATATACGCCATCAGGCATATCTGTGGCCCGTATAGCATCCGTTATGAGGATAACTTTATCTTTTGGTTTTAACTTGCAGACTAACCGGGTTATTGATGGATGCACATGAACAAAATCCATAATAAGCTCCACCGAAACTTTGGGATTTTCCAAAACAGCCCCTAAAATCCCCGGTTCTCTATGATGATACGCACGCATGGCATTAAACAAATGAGTAGCATGAGTTGCTCCCGCCCTTATGCCAGCTAATGTTTCTTCGTATGTGGCGTTTGAATGACCAAGGGATACTGTAACGCCTAGTGAGGATGCATGTTTTATGAGTTTGATTGCTCCGGGTACTTCGGGAGCTATCGTTATTAACTTAATGGATTTTTTTGATGTATTCCAGAGTGCATCAAACTCATCTATGTTCGGCGTTCGTAAATCTTCGGCTATCATCGCGCCGGGTTTTTCTGGGCTTAGGAAGGGGCCCTCCAAGTGTGCTCCAAGCGCTCTAGCATTGGATTTTTTACTAACATTAATAGTTTTCAAAGCCTTCTTTATATGATCGAGAGGAGCCGTATCCGAAGTGGGACAAAAGGCAGTTACGCCATGATTTACTAATGATTTTCTCATCTTATCCATTGACTCAACCGTGGCGTCCATCACGTCTACACCTGCGATCCCGTGGATATGTACATCTATAAAACCGGGAACAATTATCGATTCGGAGAAATCTGAAGAGATTTTTTCGGTTCCCCGCTCCCTGACGTCCGTTATTATGCCGTTCTCTATCGTGACAACGCCATTTTTTATTTTTTTATAAGGAGTAAGTATCTCGCCAGCGGATAAGGAAAAAGACCTCAATTGATCACCCCCATAAAATTTACATATGGTGAATCCTGTCGTGCCCATATTTCTTTACATATGAATCATTCATTTTTTCTCCGCTTGGCATGTTAGAGCTTGCCCATAGAGGGCTCAAGTAATCTATTTTCACTTTTATATCCTTGTTGGAGTTGGCTCCTGCTTATTAAAAATATTTCTGCCGGAATCGCTTTTCAATTAGAGCTTATGAAGCATAAATTTGAAATAAAATTTAAAATAAGTTTGATTTTTATGCGCAAAGTCCTGTAGTGCACAAACTTTTTATAACTTAGACAGTAAACTACTGGGGAACTTAAATTTGGGGGGTAGATCATGACAGCTGACCAATACTTTGAGGCTATCAAGGAGATTCTGAAAAAAATTCGTTTAACTCAATCCGAGCATATTAAAAAAGCCGCTCGGGTCATGGCGAATTCCATTGCACAAGGAGGAGTTATCCATCTATTTGGTAGCGGACATTCAGTGATACCAGTCCTCGATATCTTCCCCCGCTATGGCAGCTATGTCGGCTTTCATCCGTTGCTGGATCCGCGGCTAATGTGGTTCAATATAATCGGTCCAGGGGGAGTTCAGGAATTGCTCTGGCTGGAGCGTCAAAAGGGCTATGCCAGCATACTTCTCAAACGTAATAAGCTTAAGGACAAAGACGTCATGTTGGTTTTCTCTCACGGGGGCATCAATGCTGTGCCTGTTGAGATGGCACTTGGGGCCAAGAAAGCAGGTCTCTTCGTGGTCGCGGTTACTTCGATGGAAAATCAGAAGAAAGCTTCCGTCACTCACCGCGGAAATAGGCTATGCGATATAGCGGATATCACGATTGACAATTGTGTGCCGCTGGAGGATGCACTGGTGAAAATAGACGGGCAGCGAGAGCCATTTGCGGCCGGCTCCACGGTGGCTGGAGTTGTCATCGCCATGGCTTTGGTGGCGGAGGTGGCAAAAATCCTAGTTGATAAAGGCGTACCTCTAAAAGTTTTTGTCTCACCAAATATTGAAGAAATACCCAAGACTCATAATGAAGAAGTGTTTGAAGCTTACAGAAAAATGATGAAAGAAAGGTAAGAATAAAAATGGCAGATTTCTTTCCCATTTCTGTGTGGTACGGCGAAGGTAAAGCACGTGCGCCAATGCTCGCCCCATCCACTGAAGAAAGCTACAAAATTGCTCAGAGAGACATCGAAAACATGAAAAAACTCGGTTTCAACGCCGTGAAATACTGGGTTGATTGGGCAACCGCAGAGCCCGAACCCGGGGTTTGGAATTTGGGCTTCATAGACCGTCTTATGGATTTGGCAGAGAAAAACGAATTAAAGGTAATCATCCAGCTGTACCTAGACTCGGCGCCCAACTGGATCGCCTCTCTTTTTCCCGATTCACGCTTTCAAGCACAAAGCGGTGACGTGATCGACTCGCAGGCCTCACCGGGATTTTGTTGCGATCATCCGGATGTCAGAAAAGAAGCAGAGCTCTTCATGCAAAAAGTGGCCGAGCGAGTGAAGGACCATCCAAATTTTTACGGCTGGGATGTTTGGAGTGAGCCGCATGTGGTCAGTTGGACTTGGCTCGACTGGCTTCCTAGAGCGGTTGGTTGGGTCTGTTATTGCCGTCATAGCCAAGAGCGATTTCGTCGTTGGTTGGAAAAACGTTACGGCGACATAAGTAGCCTGAACAGATCTTGGTATCGTGTCTATCGAGACTGGAATGAGGTAATTCCACCGAAGTATGTGACGTTATCAACTTGGCGGGACCTTGTGGATTGGCAGCTCTTCAGCATAGAAAAGCTGGCAGAGGATTTGAAGTGGCGAGTCCAGACAGTAAAAAAAATCGATCCCGATCATGTGGTTTCCAGCCACTCCGCCATCAGTTCAGTTTTCATCCCACCTCTAAATTGGTATGGTAGTCCAGATGATTGGGAGATGGCCAAGCAGGTTGATGTTTGGGGAACATCGCTCTACCCAAAGCACATCGGCGAAAGTATGCCGCTTGATTCCGCATGGCGTGGAGTAGCTTTAGATGCAACCCGATCTTCTTCCGACACTCAGGGAAAGGATTATTGGCTTGGGGAACTTCAAGGCGGAAATGGCGTAGAGGGAATTCGCTTTGGAGAGCCGGTTACCCCCCAAGATGTACAAATGTGGGCTTGGAGCGCAATAGCCAGGGGGACAAAAGGTTTGAACTTCTATGCCTGGTACCCGATGAGCTGCGGGTATGAGACCTCGGGATTCGGCTTGATAAATTTGGATGGGAGCATAACAGAACGGGCTCGGGCAGCTGGAAAAGTTGCGAGGATCGTCAACCAGAACATGGATTTATTTTTAAACGCCAAGCCCCCACAGGCAGAAGTTGGTATCGTATACAACATCTATTCCTACATCATGCTGGCTTGTTCTAGGGAGCGAGCCGACGAGATTGTAAATATTGTATCTTCGTCGTTGACAGGTATCTATCGTGCCCTATTGGAGGAGAACATTCCAGTAGATTTCATCCACATCAATGATTTTGCCAAGGGGAACGTGAAAAATTACAAACTCATCTTTATGCCTTTCTCCATCATGATGACATCTGAAATCGCTGAAGGTGTGAAGGAATTTGTTCGTCAGGGCGGGAAATTGGTGGCGGAAGTCCGACCCGGGTGGAGCGATGAAAAAGGGCAATGTTCTGAAGTGATACCGGGTCTTGGTCTGCACGAGGTTTTCGGTTGCAGGGAGAAATGGATACTCGAGAGGCAAAAGCTGAAACTGTGGGTAGAGTCGGTGCAAGAGATGTCGTCTTTATCAGGAAAAATAGAGATCTCAGGAGCGGGTTATGAAGAGGCCCTAGAACCATTGAAGGATACTGCAAAAATCTTGGCGCGTTTTGAAAACGGTTTGCCGGCAATCATAATCAACAGCTATGGCAAAGGCAAGGCGGTATTGATAGGCTCGTTGATCAGCGGGGTTTATGAAAAAGTTCGAGCTGAGGAAAACGGAAAGTTTCTGAAAGGTCTCTTTAAATGGGCCGGTGTCGAGCCCCTAGTGGATATAGATGGGGGAAAAGTAGAAGGGCTGATATTGGAAGGTGCAGGATACACGTTCTTGTTTGGCTTCAACCATGATGACAAAAAATCTAGTGTAAGTTTTCGCTTGCGACTCCCCGAAGGAAAATATAGGATTTTGGACCTACCCAACCAGACAGAGGTAAATTGGAGCTACGATAATGGCCTCCGAATTAAGCGAGAATTAGAACCGCAAGAGGTTTGCGTACTGAAAATCGAACAGGTTTGATTACTGCCATGTTTTATCGCCTCTTTATTTGATGGTTTTAGGAGGCAGAACTTAAAAGCGAGAAACTCGACTGTTGTCAAACTCAAAAAGAACTCCAAGATGGTCAAAGAGCACGCCAGAAACTGAAAACTGCGCAGGGTTGATCAAGTCCATGCGCGCAGATGAACTCGTATTTCAAATGAGCTCGCTAACAATCTTCAGGAAATTATAGGTCTAATATCCGCTCGCCATTTTTTGCTTGCTGAAGCTCCAAGTCTTACAATACCCACCTTTTGATCAAAACTTTCCTGCATTTCACGATCATCGAGCCCCTGACAAGGTTCCAGACAAATAAATTTGCGGCCCACTTCCGACCAGATAGCCAAAAAGGGAAATTCCTCAAAATTGATCTTCACTCCCCTTTTGATTTTGGGGTTGTAGAATTCACAATTGCGGAGTTCCTTCTTTTCTATTTCCAACATGATCGTACTTTCAAGTTCTTCTTCACTCCAGCTAAAAGAGCCGGCTATGTCCAAATCTTCAGTTTCTCCGGTTAATCTGCAATTCTCGTTGTTGAGGTAACGCCGATATCTCCCTTTTTTAAAAATTATCTGCCAGTCCTCTTTTTTGCCCCCGAGGTCAGGAAAAGATGTACTAAAGCCGGGGTGCCAACCTAGGGAGAAAAAAATATCTCTCCCCTCTTCCATGTTGGTGACTTCAAACTCAGCAGAAAATTCATTCCCCCTCAAAGAGTAAATGATATCCAACCTGAAATTGAAAGGATAGTATCTTCTTGTCTCATCGTTTGCCTTGAGGCGGTAGTGAATGCGCGCGGAGTTGTCGTTACCATAATCGACTGCTTTAAAAGTGGAATGACGAGCAAAACCGTGATTGCCCCGGCTGGTGATTTTTATATTGCCAAGCCAACTCTCATTGTTTTTAAGCCCTCCTACGTGAGGAAAAAGGACCGTAGCATGATTTTTCCATCCCCCTTCTGGCGGAGGAGAATCGTTATTGTCATTCCACAGTAAAGGAAGCGTTATTTTGTTATCTTTATCCCACACCCGATAACTGATTACCTCGGCCCCCAATCTTTTGACAACTACTTGGCAATTTTTCTTTTTGTTTATTAGTTTGTCAAATTTATCTCCTATTTCAACAGAATAATTTGACATTGTCATTTATTCCTCGCTTTTACTCATTTTGTTACTGCTTTGGCTTTCAATTCAGCATAATGAGGAATTTCCCCGACCAAAGGTTTTATGTAATCAAGAAATTTACTGGTAACGAAAAAGCCGTCGCTAGAAATATAATTGTCCGGCATCGGTTTGGTTTTCATTGCCACTTCTTCCAAAGAGATCGTCCCAGTTTGGCATAGATAAGGACGGTTACTCTTTCTTTCCAAGGTGACCATTACGCCAGATTTTCCTTCAACGGCTAATTTTACAGCCTGCGCGCCGACGAGATAAGCCTCCTCGCGATCTACTTCAACCATCCTATCTGCGCAGCACATCGGCAGAGATTCGGTAATTTGAAATTCCCCGCGCCAACCGAATTCAGAGGAGATTATTCTGTGCAGAATCATAGCTGCGGAGGTTCCACCCATCGCCCCAAATTCGATATTTCCGAATTTGTCCTTGATGACAGATCCTGAGATGGGGGTGCCGTCCTCCCAGGTGATTCCTTCGCCACATACTATGGATACAAAGCCGTATTTGTCGTAAAATTTTTTGACCTCTACTAGGAATTTTTCCTTGTTCAGCGGTCTCTCTGGAATTATGATAAGATGGGGGGCGTCCGATCCTTTTTCTTTAGCAACGGCCGCCGAGGCAGCAAGCCAGCCGGCGTCCCTACCGATTGATTGATATATGACAAACTGGTCCACCTTTTGCATGTCCCTGGCTAAAATTCCCCCCTGTTTTACCGAGAGGGCTATAAATCTCGCCGCTGTTGGAAAGCCCGGAGCATGGTCTGTACCAAAAAGGTCGTTGTCTACAGTTTTGGGTATTCCCACACAGACGATTTCATATCCCTCTCTGGCGCAATATTCTTCAACCCTGCGAATCGTATCCATGGTGTCGTCGCCGCCGATCATAAAAAAATACCTGATATCATATTTTTTGAGCACCTCAAGGACTCGAGAGAGATCATCATTCTTGAGTTTGTGACGGGAGGATCCCAAAGCGGCGGATGGGGTGTCCCGCAGCCCATCAATAGTCTCCTCGTCTTCATACCGGAGATTGACGATGTTCTCCTTCATGAACCCCTCGATGCCGAAACGCATTCCGTGTATTTCCTCTATTCCCCTGTGTTTCTTTGCTTCTTGAATTACACCACATAAACTAGCGTTGATTACGCAGGTCGGACCGCCGGACTGGCCTATTATTAAATTACCCTTCAACATGGTTGCCTCTTTTAATTATGGAGGCTATTTTTTATATCTTTTAAATACTTTCAAGTTTAGAAGCCGCTGCTTCGTCAATAATAAATGTACAGTTAGGGTGAGTCTGGAGAATCGACGCAGGTACCTCTTCTGTTACTGGTCCCTTAACTGACTTGGCAACCGCATCCGCCTTTCCCCCACCGCTTGCTAGGAGAATGATTTTCCTCGCTTCCATGATGGTGCCAGTTCCCATGGAGATTGCTTGACGGGGCACCTCATCAATGGATTTGAAAAATCGCGCATTATCTTTTATCGTTTGCTCCGAGACGTTCACAACCCTAGTTCTAGAGTCGAATAGTGAACCTGGCTCATTGAATGCTATGTGTCCGGTGGTTCCTATACCTAGGAGTTGGAGGTCGATTCCACCAAACTTCTTAATGGCTTCCTCAAACTCCTTGCAAGTCCTCTGGAGATCGTCTGATAGACCATTCGGAACATGCGTATTCTCTATTTTGATGTTTACATGGTTGAAGAGGTTTTCATTCATGAAATATCGGTAGCTTTGGGGGTGGGTTGGTGGTAACCCAATATACTCGTCTAGGTTGAATGTCACAACCCTTGAGAAGTCAAGTCCTTCCTCCTTATGCATGCGGACGAACTCGCGGTAGCAGCCAATGGGGGTGCTTCCGGTGGCCAATCCAAGAACCGAGTTCGGTTTGTTTCTTATGGCATCTGCGATGATCTCAGCCGCCCTCTTGCTGAGCTCATCATAGTCCTTTGTGGTGAAAACTTCAATCGGCATGTTGTTTCGACCCCCGTTTTCTTTTCCAAACCTCGCATAAACAAATCGTGCCCGATATTTAAATAAAGTTCTTTCGTAGAACACTCCCCATTCACAATAGTGGCAAGAGAGAGCATTGAGTTCTGGATACAAAATAAGAGAGTGGAAAAGAATGAAAAGTTAGTTACTGTAGAGATGGGAAATACTTACTTAAAATTGAGAACTGGATTGAATTTCAAACAAGAGATAGGTGAAAACGCGTGGATAGGCTTTGACTGGGATAAAGCCTACTTTTTTGATAAAAAAATTGGAAAAACTATTACGGGCGACTAAAAATAAATCGGCAGAATACTTTTCAATAATTTTGCTCAGGCACCTGTCTTTAGAAGCCTCTCGATCTCCTCAATCCTCTTAGCCACATTCTTCCCCAACTCTCCATTGGCTTGGGCGGGCACCGATTGGGGTTAAATACAGGAGACTCGGAAGATTTCTCCATCGATAGGATTCTCATCCCAATGGGGCTCGCCCGCCCCCTTCTCCTTTTTTCTGCAGGGGCAAGTGCCAACAATTGATGAACTCTTAATTGGTTTTCTCTCCGGGGCGGCCTTTCAGGTAAACGAGCAACATTTTCTCCCTCTCGTTCCATTTGGCTTTGACCCTTTTCCTTCCATTCACACCGGCTTGTCTCATGAGTGAGGTGCAGGAAACAAAAAATCCGTTCCCCTCTGCTTTTGAAATCAAGCTCCGCTGTCCTTTCGCGACTGGTTTTATCCCTAGCAAGCTCATTTTGTCGTCTATGTACAGGTCCGCTCCTTTGTATCCCTTGAAATGTCCAACGGCCCAGGCAAATAAATCGATGCCTATTTTATCGATGGAAACTTCGTTTTGTGTTGATCTCCTACGAGTAGGCTCCCACTTCTTCAACTTTTTCATAAAATTTTCCAATGCTTTCACCTCCACTTTTTTTCGTAATTTATAACAATCTATTTTCTTTTTCCTCTTAAATATATTAGGGATGTATTATTACTAATTCGTGAACTTCTAAGTGATTTTGCCGCTACCAATTCCTAATTTTGTTCCGATATTTGTCGATTATTTTTCGGTTCTTTTCCATTCCTCCGGGTAGGTTTGCGCTCCAGAAAATAGGAGGTTCTTTCATTATTTTTGACAGGTTAGACGTGGCCTGAACCATAACTGCGTGCAGCAGGTAAGCACTCGTAATCGTAGATGTGGGCCCTAAACCTTGCTCTAAACCGGGTATTTTAACAGCAACGTCTCCTATTTCTCCACAGTTATCTAGAACCACATCTGCGACATCCATCAGTCTTTTACCGCTGGAATGTCGGGACGGAGCACTTTTGCTATATGTTTTAGAAGTTACCGCTACTATTTTGTTCCCCCTCTTTTTGGCTTCCATAGCAACTTCAATGGGGACAGGATTCCGACCTGAATTGGAGATGATAATAAATACGTCCTGAGGGTCCGGATCAACGTAATCTACAATAATTTTTCCAACTCCTTCTAGTCGTTCCATAGCGGAACTTTTAATGGCTTCGTGATATGTCATCAAAGATGGCTCAAGAATTGCAGAAACTGGGGCAAGAGTGCCCGCTCGGAAGAAAATCTCTTCGGCTAGAATGTGCGAGTGCCCTGTTCCGAAGGTACGGACCAACCCGTCGTTTTTAATGCACTCTGAAACTAATTCTGCAGCTTTCAGAATGTTTTCTTGTTGTGTTTTCCTTATCTTCATCAGTACTTTCTCTGTCTCGTCAAAGTAGGATTCATATAAATATTCGGTTCTCAAATTCTCACCCACACTCTTTTTATTCCTCACACTTTAAAACTTATGAAACAAAACGGAATCGAACTGGGGAGGTATTGCCATGATTCACAATTCCGGCGAGACAGCAAATGAAAGGTCCAACATAATCGTACTTCTTAAGCAAGTCCCTGATATCGAGGAAGTAAAATTTGATACTGAAAAGGGGACGCTGGACAGAAGTTCAGCAAAAGCTGAGCCTAATCCTTTCGACCTAAACGCTCTGGAGGCGGGCGTCCAAATCAAGGAGGAATTAGGAGGCACAGTAACCGTGGTCAGCATGGGGCCTCCCCAAGCGGAATCAGCGCTGAGAGATGCCTTGGCTAGGGGGGCCGATAGAGCCATTTTGCTCACAGACAAGAAGTTTGGAGGCGCTGACACGTTGGCTACTTCATATACTCTCGCTAGTGCCATTAAAAAATTAGGAAATTTTAATCTTATCATTTGCGGAGAAAAAACCGTTGATGGGGACACAGGTCAAGTAGGGCCTGAAGTCGCGGAACATCTGGGTATTCCGCACATCGCTTATGTTTCTGAAATAAAAAAATGTGAAAAAGAGGGATTTGTCGTTGTATCGCAGAGGGGAGAATATCGTTACTTGACGGAATTTAAGCCCCTTGGGTTGATCACGGTGACAAAGGATATCAACGAACCTAGGCTCCCATCTTTACGGGATAAATTAAAAGCAAGAAAATCTGAAATTGAAATTTGGAGTATGAACGATCTCGCAAATGGCGCTGACAGGAATAAATTTGGGATAACGGGGTCACCGACTAGCGTATACAAGATCACAATTCCGTCTGTAGAGGGTAGGCGAGGAAAAATTTTTAGGGGAACGCCAGATGAAGCGGCGAAAAAGTTTGTGGAGGAATTAGAAAAAGTATTGAAGGTATGATAATGGGCGAATATAAAGGAGTAATGGTTTTTGCGGAGCAGGAAGATGGAAAAATCCATCCAGTTTCATACGAGTTGTTGGGTAAAGGAAGAGATATTGCAGATAAGTTGGGCGTAGAGCTTTCCTGCGTTTTACTAGGCTTTCAAATGAAAAATGAAGTTAATGAACTGATTTACCATGGGGCGGATAAAATATTTTTGCACGACCATCCATCTCTTAAAAATTTTGACGTGATTTGTTATAAACAGAATATAGTGAATTTGGTGAAGGAAGAAAAGCCCGAGATATTTCTACTCGGAGCGACTCATCTCGGAAGGTCCTTGGGGCCAAGGATAGCAGTGGCGTTAAAAACAGGATTGACGGCTGATTGTATTGATTTAAAGGTGGATGAAGAAGGGAATTTAATCCAGATTCGACCCGCATTTAGCGGCAATATCCTCGCTTACATAAAGACCAAAACAAGACCTCAAATGTCTACGGTTAGATATAAAGTAATGAAGAAAAGGGAGAGGGATCCAACCAGAAAAGGAGAAATAATAATGAAAGATGCGGAGTTTATTGAGAATAGCGGAATGAAGATTTTAAAGAAAGAAAAAGCAGGAGAAGTCAACATAACGGAAGCGGATATCATCGTCTCGGGTGGAAGAGGGTTAAAAAAACCAGATGATTTCAAAATTCTGCGTGAACTGGCTGATTTTTTAGGTGGAGTCGTTGGATCCAGTAGACCTTTGGTGGATGAGGGGTGGATAGGAAGGGAACATCAAGTTGGATTCAGCGGAAACACGGTAAAACCAAAGCTCTATGTTGCATGTGGTATATCTGGCGCACCTCAGCACTTAGCTGGCATGAGGGATTCCGATATAATTGTAGCAATAAACACAGACCCCTCGGCTCCAATATTTAAAGTGGCCGATTATGGCATAGTCGGAGATTTGTACGAGGTAGTACCTAAACTGATTGATGAAATAAGAAAAAATAAAAACAAGGTGTTGAGTTGATAAAAGAAATTGAAAAGGACCTGCGGGAGATCGTGGGGAAAAAGTGGGTTGTAACTAAAAGAGAACAGATGGAGGATTATTTGATAGATGAGACCGCCGCCTCTGTCAGACCCCAACCCGCTGCCGAGGTTGTTTTGGTAAAACCCGCAAACGCTCAAGAGATATCCAAAATCCTGAAACTCGCCAGTGAGAAAAAGATCCCAGTTTTTCCCAGGGGCGGAGGAACTGGGCTTGTAGGGGGGGCCATCCCTACTAAAGATGGCATAATCCTCTCCACCGAGAGAATAGACAAAATTGAGATAGATAAGGAAAACATGATGGCAGTTGTCGAGGCGGGGGTAACGCTTGAAAAATTATTAAAAGCATCAGAGGAAGCTGACATGCTCTTCCCACCGCACCCTGGAGATGAAGGAGCTCAGGTGGGGGGACTCGTGGTATGTAATGCTGGTGGAGCAAGAGCAGTGAAATACGGGATTATAAGAAATTACGTAAAAGGCGTTGAAGTCGTGCTTCCTACAGGTGAAATAGTGAATTTAGGGGGAAAGTTATTAAAAAATAATACCGGGTATAACCTAATGCATTTGATAATCGGAAGCGAAGGAACATTGGGTGTAGTAACTAAAACAATTTTTCGGCTATATCCAAAATTTGGGGCTACTGCAACACTAATTGTGCCATATGATAACCGGTATGATGCGTTAAACACCGTTCCAAAAATCCTGCAGAGGGGGGTAATTCCTTTAGCTATAGAGTATGTGGAAAAGGACACGATAAAAAAATCGGCTAAACATCTGGGCAAAAAATGGCCATGTGAAAAGGGAAATGCTTTTCTTATAGTAATAGTGGCGGGTGCCGGAATAGATGAAGTATATTCAGAAAGTGAGAAAATATCAGCGACATGCCAAGAGAACAACTCCCTCGAGCCCTTGATCGCCGAGTCAAGAGAAGAACAGGATAGAATTCTGGACATAAGGAGTAACATTTACACCGCCTTAAAGCCCGAAGTTGCCGATATCCTAGATGTGACGGTGCCACCCGCCAATATGGGAAAACTTATGGACGCGATAGAAAAAATTGCTGAGAAAGTTAATGCATATATCCCGACGTATGGACATGCAGCGGATGGTAATTTACATTCGCATATAATGATAGAAAAAGGAAAGGATCTAGATTACGTCAAAAAGTTGAAAAAGGAAATTTATAAAACAGCCATCGATTTGGGGGGAATTATAACAGGTGAGCATGGGATAGGAAAAATCAGAATCGAAGATCTTAATCTTTGCTTATCTGAAAAGGAAATACAGTTGATGGAAGGGATAAAGAAGCTCTTTGATCCGAATAATATTCTAAACCCTATTAAATAAGAGATGCATTTTTGGTCAATAGATTAAAGAACGCTCACGCCATTTCGGAATAAAGTATCTAACCATGCGCATATATAAATACCAGTTTTGCTGCCCCATACAATGAGGCGTCGGGCCCCAGCGACGAGGGCACTATCCTGATTTTTTTATCTTTAACTTTTTTGGCCAAGTAAGGCTGTGAATAAAGCCCCACGATTTTTTTTATGCGGTTCATCAACAGGTCAGCGGACTGCCCCACTCCGCCTCCAATGATGACCACTTCCGGGGCTAGGGTGCTGATGAGGTTTGACACAACAATGCCCACATATGTCGCGGTTTCTCGTACAATTTTCAGGGCAAGCGAGTCACCCTTCCTTGCGGCCTCAAATACCAATTTAGAGGTTATGGCATCGATCTTATTATTCACCATATCCATCAACATCGTCTTGGACCCTTTGCGTATTTCTTCAATGGTTCTCCTAGCGATGCCCGTGCCGGAACAGAGGCTCTCAAAACAGCCCTCATCGTAAATTTTATCCATGAAGTTGGGCCCAAGCAACATCCATCCTATTGAACCCGCAAGCCCAACTCCGTCGTACGGTTTTTCGTCGATAAGTATACTGCTTCCTATGCCCGTCCCCAGAATGATGTAAATCGCATTTTTCGCCCCGCGGGCGGCACCTACCCATTGTTCGCCAAGCACCGGTGTAACGTGGTCGTGTACCGCAAATATCGGGAGCGAAGTACCGAGATTTTTTCGTAGAAAGTTCTTCAGGGTCGAGCCTTGTATTTGTGGAATGTTCGATGACCATCTAATTTTGTCGTCATATTTTTCCACAAGTGTTGCACATGCGATGCCGATCCCCTTGATTTTTAACCCACTTGCTCTTGATCGATCCATTACTTTTTTGATTAACTTTGCTATTTGGAACAACACCGCGTCTATTGTATCTTCCGTAGTGGTAGGCTCCTCGATGCGGAAAACAATTTTGCCCTTTGAGCTCATCAGTGCTGAAGCAATTTTTGTGCCACCGACATCAACTCCTATCGCATACGATTCGCTCGCTGGCTTCGTATCCTTGTGAGGCGCCGTTCTTCTAGACTTCATAGAATCCCATTGTAATCAAGTTTGACGTTAATTAAACTTTTACGGAAACAAAAGCGCCGTTCTAGGTCATTTAATTTAAAAATAGTAAAAAATAACAAAATTTAAATTTATGAGTGCGGATACTTAATGAATAATTTAAAGGGGAGCTGAAAAAGTTGTTCGGACTAGGATGGGACTTCCAGTGCCACACTTCCACCCACCCGCGCCTTCCTAAATTGACCGATGCTGAAATTCGCGCGGAACTGGAGAAGGTAAACTCTTCCTTCCAAGCAATGGGTTTGCCCATACCAGAACACCATGCATACCCTTACGGAAAGTATAACGCCACAGTCAAATCAATAGTTGCAGAATATCGAAAAAGTGGCAGAATAGTATTGGGTAACATGGAGACTTATCCTGTACCAGACTGGTTTGAATTGAAGTGTGCAGAGATAAGAGGGTACACAAGTTGGAGGACTATCAAAAGATGGGTGGATCAATGCATAGCGAGTAATGCGTTGCTAACTATATTCACTCACAGGGTGATTGACCCCGCCCCCAAGTATGGCGCAAAGCCTGCAATACTTACACAATTAGCAGACTACCTCGTTCAAAAACAAAATGCTGGTCAACTAACGGTTATGACGATGAAGGAGGCATACGACTATTGGAATACTGCCACAGAAGGCAAAGCGACGGTAGTGGTTACTTTCGACGGCGTCTATAAATCCATCTATACTAACGCGTATCCGATCTTCAAGAATCGCGGCTTGAAAGGCACGACTTACATTATAACAGATTGGGTAGGCCAAGGAGAGGACAGCATAACTTGGGAAGAGATAGACAACATGAGACAGGGATTGTAACTTTTCTTTTTTTGACCCCCAGATTCAGGCCTATCCACATGCAGCTCAAAGCACTAAAGAACTGAGTTCATGATTTGATGAGCGGGATAACTTCTTTCGCGAAAAGCTTGTGAGTTTCTCGCTCAAGGATTTTGTCGAAGTATAAGATGAAATAGGTTGCCCCGAGCTCCACGAATTTTTTGAGCTGCTCGGCGCATTGCTCAGGCGTCCCTACGATACTACCCCGGAGGAATTGCTCCTTGGATGTGGGTTCCCAAACTCCCTTCCCTCGATAACTTTTATTCAACCCCTCCTCGATGAGTTCCTGCACTAGTTGCTGAACTTCCGCTTCAGTTTCTCCTATTATCACTTCCGTATGGAGGCTCAGCTCGATTTCGTTCGGGTCCCTTTTAACACGGGCACAATGTTCTCGTAATATGTGGGCTTTTCTTTCGAAGTCATCCGGCGTTCCTCCCCCAAGGTTGTAGATATCTGCATGCTTTGCCACCACACGTAGGGTCAGCTTTTCCCCGCCTCCCCCGATCAGGATGGGGGGCCTCGGCTTTTGAACTGGCTTGGGGTAGTTTATCGCTCCGTGAAGCTTGTAATACTTCCCTTCGAAATCGACCACGGGCTCGGTCCACATTCGTTTGATTATCTCGACCGCCTCATCGAGCATACCTATTCTTTTGGCCGCTCTTGGGAAATCGTAGCCGTAGCCGAGATACTCGTGCTCGTACCACCCGGCACCTATTCCAAAAATCAGCCTACCTCCCGAAATGACGTCTAGTACCGAAGCCTGTTTTGCAAGCAAGGACGGGTTCCGGTAGGAATTGCAAGTCACGATTTGGCCCAGCTTCGCCTTATCCGTTTCTGCTGCTAGGGCCGTGAGAGTCATCCAGCATTCAAAAACCGATCGATTCTCAATCTTCGGCATCGTGTGGAAGTGATCGTAAAGCCATATCGAATCATATCCCTGGTGTTCAGCATTTCTTGCCGTTCGGACGATAGATTCAAATTGATCATTGGGCGAAAAATCTTCGGACAAATCCAACCTCCAGCCTTGGGGGACGACCAAACCGAATTTTATTTGTTCCATTATCCCATCCTTTCTCCTTTCAAATCTTCAAAGTCGCTAAATTTAAGTTTGCTTATTTCACGTAGCGAAGACTCTTAATACTCAACTAGATTACTTAGTTTGGAGAATTGAAAAACTTTAAATTTCATTAGAGGGTGTTTAGCACTTGGTTTAACGAGGTGATATCTTTGGGCGGCGATGTTGAATCTGAGGCCAAAAAATCTAGAATGTCTGTCGAATGTGTTCTGAGGCATGGTAATCCAGAAGACGTGGAGATGGATCCCAGCCGCCTTAGGAGAGCAAGTGAATTCATCAAGAATGCCATTTCTGAAAAAGCTTTTCCCGGGGCTGTGTTTTTGGTAGCACGTAACGGCACGGTAGTGGCACACGAAGCTTGCGGGGAGGCGGTATCTATACCCTCGGAACTCTCTAAACCTATGAAATTAGATACCATTTTCGATATCGGATCGGTGACCAAACCGGTGGCTACAGCAACATCCTTGATGATTCTACTTGAAAAAGGAAAGGTTTTGCTGGACGACCCCGTAAACCTCTATATTCCAGAGTACACTGGAGGGGGAAAGGAAAAAACCACATTACACAATTTGTTAACACACACAGCCGGTATCCCTGATCCAATTCAGCTATATAAGCGGTGCAAAACTAGGGAAGATTTTCTAAGAGAAATATGTCATGTGGAACTGGAATGTCCTCCCGGCAGTAAGGTTAGTTACAGTTGCTTAGGGTTTATCTTATTGGCGTTCATCATAGAGAAAGTTGCAGGTGAGAGCCTAGCATCCTTTTCCAGAAGAGAAATCTTCTCACCCTTGGGGATGAAGGATACCCTCTTCACTCCTCCGGCAAAGTTGAGGGATAGAATCGCGGCGACCGAGAGATGTAGCTGGCGGGGGCGCATTCTCGTAGGGGAGGTCCACGACGAAAACGCTTTCGGCATGGGGGGAGTAAGTGGCAATGCTGGACTTTTCTCTACCGCCCAAGACCTCGCCATATTTGGCCAAACATTTCTCAATATGGGGGCGTATGGGCACAACAGAATTCTCAGCCCCTCAACTGTTGATTTGATGACCAAGAATCACACGGTAGGGCTGGAGGAACCTAGGGGTTTAGGGTGGGGTGTCAAGGCGGAGAAAGGATCCCAAGCTGGCGAATTGTTGTCCCCCTTGACTTTCGGGCATACTGGTTTCCCTGGAGTTTCTCTGTGGGCCGACCCAGTAAACAAGCTTATCACGGTCCTTATGACGAATAGGGTTCACCCTACGAGGGAGAACGAAGCGATCCTTCGAATCAGACCGCTATTCCATAACATCATTGCTTCCTCAATCATTGGCTAGGGGGCGGGATAGATGCAGCACTCGTTAGAATCAAAAAAGAAGGTGGTAATTTTAGGACAAACTCTCAATTTTATAACCTTTCCTTATGTATATGGGGTTTGGTGATTTTATAAAAAGTACTCCTGCGCTTTACCGAACTATTAAAGAGGCTGTTGATAAGGTTCGAATCGTCGACACCCATGAACACCTCTTACAGGAGAAGGAGCGAATAGCTAAAAAACCCGATCTGTTTGAAATATTACTTGCACAATATACTTCATCCGATCTTGTTTCTTCAGGAATGTCGCTGGAAGAACTAGAGAAGGTTCGAGACCCAAGACTTTCCCTAGAAGAGAGATGGAAAATATTCAAACCTTTTGGGGAGATGATTCAAAATACGGGTTATACGAGAGCCATAAACATAGCCGTAAGGGATCTTTACGGCGTAGACGGAATCAGCAAAGATACCTACAAGAAACTCGCATCGCGGATGGAGGAAGCGAACAAGTTGGGACTTTACCAGTGGATACTAAAAGATAAGTCTGGAATTGATATATCCATTTTAGATAGCCTATCCGCCCCCTTAGAGGATGTTGATAGAAGGTTTTTCGCCCCAGTTGCGAGGTTCGACGACTTCGTTATGGCTAAAGAGAGGATGGACTTCGAGACTTTAGGAAAGCGGTGTGGTAAACCCATTCATTCATTTTCCGATTTCATCCAAGCCCTAGAACTTGAGTTTAACAAAGCATCAAAGATGATAGCCGGCGTCAAAATAGGTCTAGCCTATATGAGAAAACTCCGTTTTGACAAAATCTCTCAAAGAGAGGCTGAAGAGGTCTTCGCCAACATATTTAACCAAGAATTTTTCAAAGTGGAAAAACCGATCACTATAAATAGTAAAGAAGTGCCTGAGGGGCTCTCTCTGAAAGAAACCAAGCCATTACAGGATTTTATGGTGCACAAAATAATCCAATTAGCGGAGAAGAAGAGCCTTCCCATACAGATCCATACGGGAATTCAAGAAGGAAACGAGAACATAATCACCAACTCCAACCCAACCCTCCTAACCAACCTCTTCAGAGAATATCAAAAAGTCAGATTCGACATATTTCACGGGTCATACCCCTATACGGGTGAGTTAACTGTCCTAGCTAAGACCTTCCAAAATGTCTACATCGATATGTGCTGGCTCCACATAATCTCCCCCTATAGAGCAAGGCAAGCCTTAGCCGAATGGTTGGACACGGTTCCTTGGAATAAAATCTTCGGTTTCGGGGGGGACTACATCCATGCAGAAGGTGTCTACGGCCATTCTGTGATTGCCAGGGAAAACATTTCAAGAGTACTTACGGAAAAAGTTGAAGAAGGTTCTCTTACTGAAAAACAAGCCGTTCATCTAGCCCAAAAATTGCTGAGAGACAATGCCTATGAATTCTTCTTCTCTAAAAAGTCTTCCTCTAGCCTTTAACTCTCTTGAAGTATTAAAAAAACAGATAAAGAAGTTGCTTTCCATCTTACAACTCCCATTTTTCATGGAGTGGCGGCACGCTCGCAACTAGCTCCTTTGTGTACGGATGTTTTGGATTGAAGATGACCTTTTTGACCGGGCCCCTCTCAACTATCTCTCCTTTCCTCATTATCGCTATCCTATCGCCGATGAAATATGCCTGCGCCAGATCGTGCGTTATGAACAATACCGACATTTTCTCGTTTTTCTTCAATCGTAAGAGTTCGTTCAGGACCGCGACACGGGTCGACGCGTCTATCATGCTTGTCAACTCGTCGGCCACCAACAAATCAGAACCGGTGATCAGAGCTCTCGCGATTAGGATTCGCTGCATCTGTCCTCCGCTCAATTGATGGGGATATCTCCCTAGAATTTCATCTGGATTCATCCCAATCGTTTCTAGAGTAGACCTGATGATCTTCTTTCTTTCATCCTTGGAAGGAGAATTATCGAGGAGGTCAAATGCGTCGTTTAGAGGTTTATCGACATTATAAAAGAAGTTAAATGACGAGTAGGGGTCCTGGAAGACAGCCTGTACTTTTCTCCAGTAAACTCGTTTATCATATGAAAAAACATCCTTGCCATTGAGAAGAACTTTACCGCTGCTTGGTTTAATTAATCTCAAAATTATATTGCCCACGGTAGTCTTGCCGCTACCGCTTTCGCCCACTAGGCAAAATATCTCACCTTTTTTCATGTTAAATGATACATTTTTTGCGCCTATTACTTCAGCTGTCCGGATGTAGCCTGAGGTGTAGAGCTTTGTTAAATTTTTGACCTCCAAAAGCGTGTTTTTCTTCATTTCAATCGACCCCTGCTGTAAAGCCAGCACTTAACACTTCTGCCTTTTTTCTCGATAGTTGGGGGATTCTTAGATCTGCATATCTCCATGAATTTTTCACACCGGGTATGAAACCTGCATCCGGGCGGAGGATTTCTCAGATCGGGAACTACCCCCGGTATACTCGTCAACGATTTATTCTTTGTTTGCCGTTCGAGAGGCAACAGAGAATCCATCAGCGCGCGAGTATAAGGGTGAAGAGGGTTATTTACGACCTCGTCCATCTTTCCACTTTCCACGAATTTTCCACCGTACATGATTATAATCCGATCGCACAGTTGATTCAGGGCGGACAAATCGTGGGAGATACACATAAGACTTTTTATTATCCCCTTTCTCTGTATATCTATCATCAGTTCTATCATTCGTTTCTGAGAGGTCACATCAAGGGCTGAGGTGGGTTCATCCGTAATCAAAAGTTTCGGATTTGCCAGCGTTGATATTGCCGTGATAGCTCTTTGCGTCATGCCTCCACTGAGTTCGTGCGGATAAACATCGAGAACATGCTTATCTAGGCCCAACCTCTCGAAATGGTCGGCCGCCATTTCGCGGACTTCATTGACGGAGTGTTTCCGCCCAGTACGTTCTTTTAACATGTCCGCAATGAACTCCCTAACTTTTTTAACTGGATTTAGAGAATTTAACATAGCTTGAGGCACATAGGATATGAGTTTACATTTAACATCTTTTCTTAATTTTTCGGGGGAAATCTTCCAGACATCAAAACCATTGACTTTGACTTCGCCACCCTCATAATGCAATAGGGGCGTTGTAGTACCGGTGACAAGTTGCGCAAAGGTAGATTTCCCGCACCCAGATTCACCAGCGATACCAATTCTTTCGCCCTCACTGACTTTAAGTGAAACACCATCCACAGCATGGACGACGCCAAACGTGCCTCTGTAGTAGCCTTTGAGGTCTTTGACTTGGAGAAGAGTTTTATTCATTTTTTATTCCTCCCCTCATGTTCTTAGTTATCACGATAAACAATCCCCGAGTAAATTTATCACTCCGTCCGCACCTTAGGGTTCAGTACGTCATCGATAACTGAAGTAATCATCATAAGAGTTCCAGTGAACATGACTATAATGAGCCCGGGGGGGATGAAGTACCACCATGCTCCCAGTCTGATTGCATCCCACTCGATAACAAGTCGAAGCATCTTTCCTAATGTGAAACCTGTAGTGGGCCCCAAACCTATCACACTTATGCTAGACTCCATTACCACGGCCCAGCCGGTGGCCATAATAAACACCAAAAAAACGTATGCCAGCATATTTGGCAAAATTTCTTTCACCACTATTGTAAAATCGCTTTTCCCGGAAATTCGAGCTAAATCCACGAATTTTCTCTCCCTCAAACTTAGAACTTGAGATCTCATATTTCTCGCCATCCAAGGCCATGAGAATAGTGCTATCAATATCGCGACTGTGATTAGGCTTCTGCCTACAAGAAGCGAGGCCATAACTACCAAAATAATTAACTGAGGGAGAACCAAGAATATATTTGTAACAAGATTCGCTCCTTCGTCTATCAATCCTTTTTTATACGCAAGGATCCCCCCCATTGAAATTGCAATTCCCAGTGCGAGTGCCCCAGCAAGAGCGCCCACCCAAAGTGAATCACGAATGCCCACGCAAAGTTGGGCAAAAACATCTCTACCACCCATGTCGGTGCCCAATAAGAATTTAAAGGATGGAGGTTCCCACGTGTCACCTGCAAGCCATTCTGACGGATCTCGGGTGAAAAATGGACCTATAATTCCAAGAGCGAGGATGGCAAGGACGATGGCTAAACAGATTTTAAATTTCCGATTTTTCGCAAGTAGTTCCATTCTGGTAGGCATAGCTAACCACCCACATAGCCCGTCCGGATACGCGGGTCTATAAAGCCGTAAAGTATGTCTATCAAAAAGTTACCAACCAACACCACAAGCACTGTGAACACAAAAATGCCTTGCATTAGGGGATAATCTATGGCATGTACGGACTCAAACATTAGAGTTCCCAGTCCTGGCCACCCAAAAACATATTCAACCAGCAGGGTCTGCCCTACAAGGGTGCCGAAATATGCTGGAACTCCAGTAATCAGGGGTAGAATAGCATTCCTCTGCGCATACTTTCTTAATTTACTTTTTGTAAAGCCCATCTGTTCGGAGTAATATACGTAATCCGATCCCCTCTCGTAAATCGTCATTGCCCTCATGCCCATAGCCCAACCACCTATACCCGCAATGAACAGAGAGAGAAATGGTAGAACCCAGTGGTATGCCACATCTAGGAAAAATGTAAGGCTAAAAGAAGGTATCACAAACGGAGAATACCCCCCGTAAATAGGAAACAATTTTAAGTGAATCCCAAAGGCGAACACGAGAAGCAATCCAAACCAATAATAGGGCGACGAATTCAGGTACACCGCGAAGGTATAAAAGGCGTGGAGAAACCTACTTTTGGAAAATGCGACCCTAGCCCCTATAGAATTACCGACTATGACTGTAAGTATTAACACGGGGATGATAAGGGCTAACGTCCAAACTAAAGCTCTTCCAACTAAGGATCCTACGCTCCGCATGTTGTAAGCAATTGAGGGCCCGAAATTCATGGTTAGAACTCTGTTCCAAAAGAGACCGTACTGATCGATGAGAGGCTTATCTAACCCAAATAATGCAATATATTGCTCACGCAGGGCTTCTAATCTGGTAACATCCTGATATTGTGACAGCCGAGTAATCATCAGGTCCACAGGATTTGAGGCCATAAGATAAGGAAGAATGAACAAGAGGGTAAACGAAAGGAAAATAGCAATAAGCAAAAAAAGTAGTTTCTTGGTGAGAAACCTAGCAAATGGTCTTTTGGCAAATGATTTTTCAATCGGGGCTAACAGTTTTTTAATGCCCATGTTTTCCCCCATTTTTTCATTTATTTTACATACCTTTAAAGTTTCCAGACGAGATTAAGGCTTTATTTTAATAATATTTACTAAAAGTCCACAACCTTTAAATAACGAAGAAATGAGTATCGAGTGTGTTAACAAAAAAGGAGGTAATAAAATGGAAAAAATGAAATTGGCCACTTTACTTAGTATTCCGCTGATATTAATAAGTCTAACGGTAACTGCTATTAGCACTGTTCAGGCCCAACAAGAGTTCCCAAGGGAAGACACAGTGGCTATGGGCGGTGACGACTCGTACTGTGGTTTGGGCTTTAATCCCTACGGCCCCACGATGAACAGATTCTCGGGCCTAGTGTATATGCCACTGTTTTGGTACAGTTATCACACGGGTCTGCTAGAACCGTGGTTGGCCGAAAGTTTTGAGTGGTCCAGCGATGGATCAACGTGTATAGTCGATATTCAACCCACGGCTACTTGGCGCGATGGTACACCGGTAACTGCAGAGGATGTTGTATTCTCCTTTGAGACACTTGGTGTATTAGATCCGACGGTTGTAGAGTCAATAACAGCTGCTGATGAAAAAACCGTACACTTTAATGCGGCACCTGGCAAAGAGCGTAACGTCATGGTCCCCAATGCCCTGCCCACTACGCGGATACTTCCCAAAGCAAGATGGGAACCAATCTTGGCTGAATATGGAGACACAATTGCAGAGTTTATGAACGAGGACATTGCCGATATAAACGGCTCGGGCCCGTATACGCCATGTCTTATAGAGTTTACTAGAAACGTGTTTGAAAGAATCGATGATTGGTGGGGCAACGAGATATTTGGCCAGCCAGAGCCGAAATACGTTATGGTGTTAGTATTTATTGGCCCTGGGCCGCAGCAAAGCGCTTTTGATGAGGGGACAATAGACTGGAGCGATGGCTTCCTAGCTGGCTCCTACCAATACGTCATGACCCACCCCGATGTAGAGACTTGGGATAAAATGAACCCAGATGGAAACATCTTCTGCACAGCTGGTTCCATATTCATGGTTCCGAACATGCAGAGCACGGAGCACCCCGAACTCGCTGAGCCTTGGCTAAGACAGGCTGTGGCGTACGGCATCGACCTAGATCAAATAACTTGGGTGTCCCAAGAAGGACTTGTCCCGCCGGCATCCGCATCGTACATTAAGCCCGAAACAGCATTAGGAGACCAATACATTGATTCCGACTTAATAGTAGAAACATACGGGGCAGAGATCATCCCACATGACTTAGAAAAAGCGATAGAAATCTTACAGGAGCACTGCACAGGAAGCGTTGAAGAAGGCTGGACTTGGGACGGGAACCCAATAGGTCCATGGCAGATAAACACTATTACGGGCTGGACGGATGTCAATATGATGACTGAGCTGATCTGTGATAGTCTCGCAGACATCGGAATAGTGGCGGAGTCAAACATACAGGATTGGGGTGTCGTGGTGGACAGCTGGCTGGCACAGGACTTCTGTTGGTCGGACTTTACTTGGGCAGCCGGATTCCCATCCATCGGACCTGCGTACCCTGTTAATGCCTACGCCGCATTGTTTGCGGGAGAACCAGCGACGCCGGGGAACTGCGGTTACTCCGCATCTCCAAACTACGACGAGGTCAGTGCATTGATCGACGAGATGTGGACCGTCCAAATCGGAAGTACTGAATCAATAGCACTAGCTAAGGAAATACAATCGATAGTCGTCCCAGAACTTCCGTACATACCGCTCTACACCCAAATTACATGGAGCAGATATAATACAACCTACTGGACTAACTGGCCTACCGTTGATAACCCAGGTCCAGGAACCACGTGCACATGGGCAGAACAACACCTCCCGCAGATAATAATGGGTCTCGAAGCAGCAGAAGAAGAAGAGGAAGAAGCAGCAGAGATACCTTGGACTTACATAGGCATTGGAGTCGTAGTCCTCGTAGTAATAGCACTTTTGGCTGCGAAGCGGGTATAGAAAAGCAAGGGGAGAAACAATCTCCCTCTTTTTTTATTTTTTTTCTAAACTATTTACACAGGTATCCGAATTTTGTGAGTTACTTCTATGAGCTGTCCTTAACGAATTTCCCGCTTTTTTGCCTTTCTTTTCCCCCAGCCAATCTCCATATTCCCAAGATGAAGTTAAACATTGGGACTTCCCTCTGATACCGCCTGTACGCGTTCCCCCATTTTAGCACGTTAAATTCGTCTTCCCCCTTAGCATCGTAGTAAAAACCGATGAAAAAAAGAACGTTGCCTATTATCGAAAGGACGGTAAAGGGGATCCCCCCACTAAGGACAATCGTGACAAAAAGAAGGATCAGTGCGAACGGGAGTTCTTCTGGGTGTCGCATAATCTTGTACGGGCCTTCCCTGATGAAGATTATAGTTTCGCGTCTGTCGCTGGTGCCCCCCTTCTTCTTTCTTAAATGTGATGCATACCTCCCTACAGTAAAGAGGGTAATGAAAAAGGCAAATACCAAAATCTTCACGATTAACGGAAAATCTATCGAAGATAGCTGGGCGAAGGAACTCAACTCTCCCCATCCCGTTTGCTTTGCTATAAAGGGGAGGACGCAAAGAACGGTTCCGAGTATCGCCAAAAGAGGGGAGATTAAGTGGTATTTGAATTTATATGAACCCCGTTTATACTGTACGTAGCGAAGCCCTCTTCTCAATACCTCTTTCTTTGCCCCTTCCGGTTTGAGCTCTCCTCGTTTCGCTTTCTCGGCTAGGTCCTTTACCAGACCTTCCTTTTTTTCTTTCGCCATCCTACATCAATCCCTCTTCTTTCCCCAAAATCTATGAACTTTCGATGAAATTAAACTTAAATCCCCTCAAAACACTTTTAGGGATAAGGATTTCCACAGTCTTTAACCGGCGGTACTTGATAAAAAGGCAAAGCCATTATTAGCGATTAACTGCTTGTATCATCGGGGAAAGTGATCCTTTTTGCGGATATGCTTGTAGGTTTCATTCTTTCACCTCTGTATATTTTCACCTTCCTCCAACCTAGCTAAATTTTTATAAGAGTGGATATCTTATTAAATTTAAAGAACCGAGCTACTACTAACATAATTCCTAGGACGCGCTCATCGAGATATTCAACTGGGAGGTTTAAGGAGGTGATACTTTTGGATAACGACGATGAAGCTGAGGCCAAAAACTCTAGAATGTCTGTCGAATGTGTTCTGAGGCATGGTAATCCAGAGGACGTAGAGATGGATCCCAGCCGCCTTAGGCGAGCAAGTGCATTCATCAAGAAGGCCCGTTTTACCCAGCTCCCCCGTGCCCTCCAGGACCAGATTATAATAAGGACAGAGCACATGATATGAAGGGATAGCAGTTGGCTAGGCGGATATTGCTGAGGTTCGAACGCGGCGGGAGCGTGACCGCAACATTACTGGAAGACAGGGCGCCCAGAACGTGCAGAGCGGTTTTGGCTTCTTTGCCGGTCGAGAACAAGGTGGTTCACGCCATGTGGGCGGGGGAGGAAATATTTTTTAACGAATTTCCCATTTCTGGGAGGCTGGAGTATGAAAACTCAACCAACGAAGTGAAACCGGGAGACGTTGCGGTCATATCCCCGCAGGCCCTGCCCTCGTTGGGCAAAGGACATACCGCCTTCTGCATATTTTACGGAAAGAGCCGGCCCCGAAAGTCTGTCGATCAAACGGTCGACGTCAACGTCTTCGCCGAGATAGGGGAAGTTGAAAAAATCGCGGATATAGGAAAAAGGATAAGGATGGGCGGACAGGAGAAAATACGGATAGAGGAATTTAAACTATAGTATGTATTTAGCTATGCGCTCCTGAAGACTCAATTTTTGGTGATATCGCAAATAATTAATCAAAAAATTTTTGCCGCAAACTTCTTATAAAACCCTATAGTGAAGATTATACCAGGAGGTTAGTATGATGAGTGAAGAAAAAGGTGCTTTTGCTTGGGATTCTTCTAATCCTAATTGGCGATTATGGATGGAGAAGGGAATATTTGGGAGTAAACCAGAGCCACCGTTCGAAGATGAAGAAATGCTAAAACAGGTCTGGGGTAGAAAGTGGGGGGTATCAGACGAGGTAGGTATATTAAGAGTGGTTTTAGTTCACAGACCAAGAGAGGAGGAATTTAAATTTGTTACTGCGGACAGTCCTTACGATGAAAAAGTAGGATGGAGATATGATCCAGAAGGTAATTGGCTTTGGCCCGGTAAGGATTTACCTGATGTACCTAAAATGCAAGAAGAACATGATAGGTTAGTAGAAATCATGCGAAATGAGGGAATTGAAGTAATAAATCTGGAAGGGACGGTATCCCCTGGTAGTCATGTTATGGCTTGTATGAGTAGAGATTATGCTGTTGCTGTTAAAGGTGGAGTAATAATATGCCGGATGGCCCAGAAATATAGAAGAGGAGAAGAAAGTCTTGTAGCTAAGAAAATAGCATCTTTAGGAGTGCCGATACTACGTACCATACATGGCACAGGAGTTTTTGAAGGAGGCAATTTTGCGCTTCTTAATGAGGAAAATGCAGTTGTAGGGCGCAGTGCTGCAACAAACGAGGAGGGAGCACGACAAGTTGAAGAAGTACTGAGGGTTCTCGGAATAAATTTGATCCGGATGGACATTCCAGACCATCAGACTCACATCGATGGCTTTTTAGGTATGGTTGGAAAAAACTTAGCTTTAGTCAATCCCTACGTGCCATATAGTTTCCGTGAAAAGTTGAAGGAGTTGGGGATCAAAATCATCCCAACTGGCGCAGGTGTTTTCGACGTGAATGTATTAGTCCTTAGACCAGGGAAGATTGTTGCATCACATATATCAAATAAGACCACGAAGACCCTTGAGAAACAAGGGATCGAGGTGATCAAACATGACATGCTGGAGTTAGAGAAAGCTCAGGGAGGACCACGCTGTGCGACTTGTCCGTTAATAAGAGATCCTGCTTAAGTGAGTCATTAATTAATTCAAGATTTCTTTACAAAGTTTGCCAGAAATCCTCATTCCTTGCGGGTGGTGATGAAGGACGGGGGTTATCAGGGAGTTTCACCCCCTGATTCTTGCTTTTTAGGATGCCTCGCCTCTTATGGACAGGGGGGATATTATATCTACGCCAAAGAGAAGAACTATAATCGTCCGATTTTTTCTGCAATCCCCCCTATTAAGGATAAAAAGCGGGTTGGGGGGCAGGCCCTTCAATATTTTTGCCGTTTCTTCCGCTGCGATCACCGACATATCGTGAAATGCCCCCCCGTGAAGGCTGCCATGTGCGGCTTGATTACCGTATTTTCGAATGTAAAAAGAGGGGAACTCGGGTCTGGTGGTTCCACCTCAAACACATCGGTTTCGAAAGCGTGAATTTTTCCGCTCTTTAAAAACTTAACAAGTGCCTTTTCGTCTATAACCCCCCGATGTGTTGACGAGTATAACGGAGTTCTTCATGAGCCCCAACTCTCTTTCACTGATCAGATGGTGAGTTCCACTTGTCAATGGGACGTGAACCGATATGACATCCGACGTTCTGAGGAGCTCTTCAAACCCCACTTTTCTGAACTTCCCCCCCGTTCCACAACATACGGGTCATAGTATTTGACATTCATCCCGATACTAGATGCGATCTCTGCGACTCTTCGACCTATCTTCCCGAACCCAATTATCCCAAGGGTTTTTCCTTTGAGTTCTATCAATCTTCCAATCAATTTGTTTCGAAACTGCCAGTTGCCTCTTCTAGTCTCCCGATCGGCAGCCTGCAACATTCTGCTACAAGCAGCGGGGGCTCGATCCAGCTGAAACGTTGGCTGAGCGCCTAACCAAAGCGTGGAGCAAGGGCTAAATACGTACAAATCCAAATGAAACACAGATGAAAAATGCTGAAAGAGATTGCAGATAGAAAACCTAGACTGGAGGGATCAATTGAAAATCTTTGTAGATTATGTCGGATATGAAAGAGCCGGCAAAAAGAGAGCGGTGATTGAGGCACCAGAGGATTCAGGGTTAACGAAGTTCAGTCTCGTAGATGAAGATAGCGGGAAGGCTGTTTTCAAAGGAAAGATACATCGCGCTGGACACGTAGATAGTTGGAAGGACTGGAATTTCTGGACCTTGGACTTTTCGGACTTTGAGGGTACTGGTTTTTTCTATATTTTGATAAATGCGGGGGAGAAAGAATACCGCTCAAGATCGTTCGAAATTGCTGAAAATATTCTACAGAAAAAAACTTTATCAGACATCCTATTTTACTTTAAATCTCAGCGGTGTTCCGGTAAGTACGACAGGGCGGACCACAGCGTGCAATTCGTTGGGTCAAGGAAAGACCGGGTGGACGTGCACGGTGGCTGGTACGATGCTGCCGGGGATGTAAGTAAACACCTTAGCCACCTCAATCGCTATATGAACACCCAGCAGACGCCCCTTGTTGTGTGGGGATTGATCGATTCCCTAGAAAGATTGCTGGGGTACAAGCATCCCCTCGGTGGAAATTTGAAGGTTCGTTTGATTGAAGAGGCCCTCTATGGAGCAGATTTTCTGATGCGCATACTGGACAAGGAGGGTTACTTTTACCTGAGTGTATTTGACGAACAGTTCAAGAGGACCGGCCCGAGGGAGATATGCGCACTTATAAACTGGGGGCCTATTTCCTATAAAAAAACTGATAAGTACAAGGTGGGCTACAGACAGGGGGGTGGCGTTGCAATCGCCGCGCTGGCGAGGGCAAGTACCTTGGGAGAGTCCTCTGATTACAAAAGTGAGGAATACTTGGAAGGAGCTATTAGAGCTTTTGATCACCTGGAAGAAAAAAATATTGAGTATCTGCCAGATGGGAAAGAAAATATTATAGATGATTATTGCGCGTTGTTAGCGGCATCAGAATTGTTTAACGCCACAGGAGAAGAGAGATTTGTTCTGGCTGCTAGAAGACGGGCCCGATCTCTCTTGGATAGGCTATCTTCAGATTCTAATTACTCGGGTTGGTGGAGGGCGGATGACAAGGGGGAGCGGCCATATTACCATGCCACTGAGGCGGGCTTCCCCGTTGCATCGCTGATCAGATTTCTGGAAGTCGACAAAGATTCACCGTTGAGAGAGGAGGTGTTAGAGAAAATCAGAGCTTCTCTGGAATTTGAACTGAAGATTACGGAAGAGGTTGTGAATCCATTTGGGTACGCAAGGCAGTATGTGAAACCTGTAGACAAGAAACCACGCTCATCCTTTTTCATGCCGCACGAAAACGAGTCCGGTTACTGGTGGCAGGGGGAAAACGGACGCATCGCCTCGTTAGCTACCGCAGCATACCTGGCAAGCGTCCTTTTCAAAGGGGATGAGGCCTTTTCTGAGAAGTTGGAGGAGTACGCCAGAAACCAGTTGAACTGGGTACTGGGACTGAATCCTTTTGGTGTTTGCATGCTCCACGGCTTCGGTAGAAATCCCCCAGATTTCCGTCCGAGATTTCAAAATGCCCCAGGCGGTATCGTTAACGGCATAACGGCCGGTTTTCACGATGAAAGAGATATAGATTTTCTACCGGAATCTATAAACTATAAATTAAAGAATTCTTACAAATATGCCTGGCGATGGACCGAGCAGTGGATTGTTCATGCGATTTGGTTTTTCGTGGCGGTGTGTTCGAGAGAAAAAGTTTAGAAGTCCCTTCTCGAAACACGGCGAATTTTCCAAACACAAATCGGCGAGGGGTTTTAGATTGTTTTTCACCTCTGGATTTTTACCTTCCTCCACTCTAGCTACTAATTTTTATGAGTGAATCTTATTAAATTTAACAAGACTACCATAGGATTGAAAGACATATAGCACTTTGACAACAGGTTTAAGGAGGTGATACCTTTGGATAGCGACGGCGGCGCTGAAGCCGAAAACTCTAGCGATGAAATCAAGCTTATCGTCAGGTGTGACGATTTGGGCTTTTGCCACAGTGTCAATTTAGCTTTTGAAAAAGTGTATAAGGAGGGCATTTTAACTTCAGCTGAGATAATGGTTACACCCCCTTGGTTCAATGAAGCAGTCGAGATAGCCAGAAAAAATCCAAAGCTTGATATTGGATTGCACTTGGTTCTGACCAGCGAATGGCAGTTTTACTCGTGGGGGCCAGTACTGCCAGTAGCTGAAGTACCTAGTTTAGTTGATAACGATGGTCATTTCTTTCCGAGTAAGCCGTACTTCTTGGCGGCTAGACCGAAGCTGGTTGAAGTCGAAAAAGAGCTTAGGGCTCAAATCGAACTAGCGTTGAAAAAAGGCGTAAATATCTCACATTTATCTAATCATATGCACGTGGCAAAATTTTCCCCAGAACTGAAGGCGATTGTAAAGAAGCTTGCCGCAGAGTACAAATTACCCATCTCTGGCGATTTGGGAGAAAAACGTGGAGAATGGTTCCCCACCTATGATGTTTCACCTCTAAAGAAAGAAAAGGTCTTAGTAGGTGTTCTTAAGAAACTTACCCCCGGTCTCTGGCTAATTGGCAACCATCCGGGGCTGGATACCCCTGAAATGAGAGCGATGAAAGCGGTTGATCCTAGTGAACTTAAACATGTGGCCGCCCACAGAGCGGCAGAAACCAAGGCGTTAACCAGCAAAAGGATTAAACGAATAATAAAAAATAGAAAAATAAAATTGATAAGTTACGGTGATACACGGGGTTGAGAATCGCGTTGAGTCTTCATGGCGTTCTTGATGGACGATGGTGGCACTTTTACACTTATTTTGAAAATTCAGATGTAAAAACATACTTTTTCGTGACTGATTTCTCAAATTTCAAAACAGTCCTACATAGTCGCCAAGGATATCCCTGTAAACACGACAATCATACCTAGGATCGCCCTTTTGGTGGGCCTCTCCCTCAGGAGCAATATGCTAAAGATAAAGGCAAGCGGTACCAAGGCTCCAACCACAGGGGAGAGTGCGCTCGCCTTTTCGATCTTCAGCGCATGTTGCCACAGAATTTGTCCCACGAAAAGGCCGAGGGCACCGGATAGAATGCTAAACCCTACACCCCTCCCGTTGAAGTTTACCCTCTTCTTAGCGCGGTGAGCGAACATCGCGATATTGCAAGCTGCCGACGCGGAAACTGTTCCCACAAGGAGAAATATTGCCGGTGACATTCCTCCGCTAAGACCGTATTTATTCAAGACAATCGCGATACCCCACATAACGCCTACTAGAAGAGCCAGGAGGAGTTTTGGATTCCAACGTCTCGACTTGCTCGGTCCTTCCGTGGGAGCCAGAAAATATGATCCGAGAAGCACCAAAGCGACTGATAAAAAGATTGTGGACTTCGCTTCCTCGCCCAAGAGCAGCACTGCAGCTAAAACCCCCCACAAGGGCTGGGTATTGCTAATAGGCGCAATCCTGTGGACGGCTTCTCTCTGCATTAAATAGTAGAACAACATGGGCGCCGCGAACCATCCGATTACCCCAGTGAAGGTTGCCACTAATATCAGCTCTGCTCGGACGTAGCCCAAGCCTTCCGTCGACAGAAGATATAGGATGACCAGTACTAAAGCGAATGATGTTCTAACTGCATTGAGAACGGGCACCTCCACACTCCTCGAAGCTAGCTTTCCTGCTATCTGGGACAGACCCCAGCAGATGGTCGCTCCAAAAGCAAGTGCAAAAGCTAACGGAATCATGTTAATACTCGTGATAGCTTGGTTTATCAACCTTTATGCGAAACAGGACGCTAGTCTAATCCGATTATTTTTCTCTGATCCCTCTAAAGAATACCCCCGACACTACCGCAAACACTGAAGCAATGGCGAACATAATCGGCAACCCCCACGCATCCGAAGTGAATCCACCGATAAGGGGGCCGATGATACCACCTATAGACCACAGCCAGATTGTGTATAAATTCTGTCCTGTAACCCATTTATCTCGTGGCACAATTTCCGAAACTAAAGTAGAAGAACCGGTAATTAAAGGAGCCCATGCGAATGGTGTGAGTAATGAATGTATCAATAAAAGTAGAACGGGATTTGAAGTCAACAAAACAAGGAAAAAGAGCAGACTGTACACCGCTGCGGAGAAAATGAGCAAAGGTTTTCTTGCACCGATTTTATCGGATAGTTTCCCCACGCGAATAAAAACCGGGATCTCTAGGATGGCAGGAAACGTGAAAGCGAGGCCTATAAGTATGGGCGAGGCTCCGGAGGACTCCAGATAAATGGGAAAGAACCGCGAAGCCGCATTTATCGCCGCAAATAAGGGGAGGGAAGCCAAGAGAAGGATTACCATTTTCTTATTCGTTAAGAGTTCGCGTATTGGGGCAAAATAGCTCGTGATAATGCGTGGTCGCACCGAGCTGCGTGCAGATGTTTTGGGGAACCCCTCAATTTCTCTAGGTTCTGGAACTCGAAGATAAACGATTGTCGCGACGACGAACAACAGGCTTGCTAAATAAAAAACCGCCGTTATCCCAAAAACCCAGGCCGCAACACCTGCGAGCGCGGTCGCGATGGCCCATCCAACGGATCCCCATATCGCGAAACCTGAATAGGCTGTGGCTCTCCCGCGATAATCGGACAATCTAAATAAACTCGTTACTATCAATCCTTCCGCCATAGGAATGAAAAGAGCCTTGAACACCCCCAAAATGAGAAACCCTTCGAACGAGTATAACAGTGTAATTGCAAATGTGAACAATGCCATTAGAATGGACGACTGTATTAAAAAAGGTTTTCTTCTTCCGATAGCGTCGGAAAAGGAGCTCCACATGATACTCATAAAGACCCCGATTATCATCGGGACCGCCATTATTATCCCCACCTGCGCCAGGGAAATACCGCGTTCTACAAGATAAACCGGAAAGAAAATCGAAAAGGCACCCCATCCAGCTATATACAAAAAATAAAACAATTTAATGAGTTTAATGTTTTGGTCCCTCTCGGAATCATGTACTTTTAATTCTGTCATCTAAGCCCCCAAGTCCATTTTATATTAGTGAATAAGAGTATTGTTAACTTAACAATAAGCGTTCAAGTATCCAAAAGTGAAATAAAAGCCTAAGTTAACAACACTATCGATAGGATGCCGCTGCCTAAAGTAGGATTGATCACGTTATCCTTACCAAGAGAGAGACTAGATTTGGCTGAAAATTTTCATTTAGCTGCTATTGATAGCTTAAAGAACGCAGGACTTGATGTGGTTCATCATAAGGATATTTCATTGAGTACTGAGGAGACTGTTTCAGCCGCGAAAGAACTTAGAGATAAAGGAGCGGACTGTTTGATTTATCTTATTGGGACTTGGGTATATCCCCCAACGATTGTCACAGCGACACAGGAAGTCAGAATGCCGTTCGTATTATGGGCGATGGCGGACCCGCAGTCCTTTTCGCTGGTGGGGGGTGGGATAGTTCATGGATCTCTGGATGAGATTGGTATTAAACACAAGTTCGTATATGGACTGCCCGACGATCAAGAAGCACTAAAAAGCATCGTTTCGTATGCAAGAGCGGCAATGGTTGTAAACAAACTTAAAGGTTCAAATTTTGGCCTCATCGGTGGACGTTCGATGGGCATGTATACCGCGATGGTGGACATGGCACAGGTCAAGCGTATATTCGGGGTGGAGATAGAACACGTTGATCAATATCAGTTGTGGTTATTAGCAACTCAGATTTCAGATGAGGCGGCGCGGGAATTTTATGAAAAGATAAAGAAGGAGTACGGTAGAATAGAACCGCCAGACGAGATAATGATGAAATCGATTAAGTTATACATGGCTCTTAAAAAAATAGTTCATGAGAAGAAATTCGATTTCATAGGCGTGAAATGCCAACCTGAGATGATCGACAACTATGTTTCATGTTGCTTGGGCATCTCCTTGCTTAATGACGATGGGATAGTAACCGCTTGTGAAGCAGATATAAACGCTGCATTGACCATGCAAATCATGCATATACTTGCCGATGGTCCGGTACTTTTCGCAGATGTGAACCATATCGATATGGAACAAGGGGTCTTGAGGCTGGTAAACTGTGGGGCCGCCGCAACCACGCTTGCTAGAGATAAAAAAGATGTGGACTGGGGACTACAATATGAATACATGGGCAAAAAGCGTGGCGCGACAACGGTGTTCTGCTGCAGGAAAGGAAAGGTAACTTTGGCAAGGCTTAGTAGGGTGGGAGGGGCATATGTAATGCAGATAGCATCAGGGGAATCATTCGAACAATCTAAAGAGAAGTTCAAGGAGGCAAGGGGAAAATGGCCCCACGCTTTCATTAAACTCGATGGGGACCCGAAGGAATTTTTACAGAACATAAGATCAAATCATTTGCATATGGCGTATGGGAATTTTAAATCAGAACTTTTGGATTTCTGTGAGATTTTGGGAATAAAACCTATCCTGACCTAAAGAATAACAAAATCAAGAGCAGACATCTCGATAAAAGGCAAAGTACCAGATACATTAACTTGCTTAATCTTTTTGCCACGATTGTGGAGAGTCCTTTCAGTCTTCGTCTTCCCGCTGGCATACTATTGGCATCTCACGGAGTGAATAGGTGGTTTATCCTTTGAGTTACGCCAATACATCTTACTAAGATTCACTATTAACTTTCGACTGCACTTTTTTAGCTGTGCACACAAATTTTAAAAATACCCAAACTCACATCTGAATCATGAATTCGCTCGCACTTGCACTTGCACTAGCCGCATCCCTTTGCTGGGGAGCAGATCAAACGATTGGCAAGTTAGCTTTGAGGAGGTTGGATGTATCTGTCTTTAACGCCATCAGGCCAACTTTAGTTGCGCCTTTGATTATTCTATTTGCTTTATTGACCAATAGTTTGAGCTATCCAGGACTATTTTTAACCGTGATAGGAATCCTCGTCGGAGTAATTTCTTGGTTCGCGGCATGTGAGTTGTACTTTTATTTAGTGAATAGGGGCGCTGTCCACAGGGTTTTACCCATCGGCAATTCCCACTCAGTATGGGGGGTTCTCGCTGCATTTTTGTTTTTGGGCGAGAGGATTACGCCACTCATTCTTGTATCGGCTGCCTTCGTGGTTCTTGGAGCATACTTCCTGGCACCGAAAGGGAAGGAAACAGACGGCTGGAAGGGGATGGTGCCTCTGGCTTTTTTGGTGGCAATCATGTGGGGTTCGGCGATCGCCCCCATGAAATTTTGCCTCAATGAAGGAATGACTGTGGGCACACTTCTCGCGGTTAGGGTGATCTCCGCAGCGGTGGCCTGCAATATCGCAATGGGTGTCAGTCACATTGGGACCGGTATAAAGTTCGACAAAAGGGGGTTGAAGCTGAGCGTTCTCTCTGGCATCCTCGGTTTTTTCATCGGCCCCCTCCTGTTTCTGGGTGCATTGGGAATGGAAAAAGCAAGCGTGCTGGCACCTGTCGCCGGCGCCGTGATACCCTTCGGCTTTCTGCTCAGTATTCTTCTCGTTAGAGAACGGCCCTCTAAAAAAGCGATTTGTGGAATGGCTATCGTGTTCGCGGGAGTGTTCTTAGCGACTATTTAGAATGGGTTCTACACATCCCAAATCTAAGCAATTCGAGATATGCTGAATGCATCCTTACCTAAAAGAAAGTGAAGCCGTTATTCGCGATTAGCTGCTTGTACCAATAGGCACTCTTCTTCGGGGTACGCTTCAGAGTCCGGTAGTCCATGTGAACGAGGCCGAAGCGTTTGTTATAGCCTTCAGCCCATTCGAAGTTGTCCATGATGCTCCAGACGAATTTTTTATTCACACTTGTAAGTGATTTACTTTTTTGGATATTGTGTTTTCTAAAAACTTCAACAGCCTTCCTTCAACACCGCAAATGCAACACCCTCAGATTCAACAGAACCGTTTTGGGGATAGTTTATTAAATTTAGGGATTCAAGTGCACGCGGTGAGCAATTGAGGGTTCTGTTGATTCACTCAGATTTCCTGGAGTTCGAGGTGAAGCAGCGCACACCCGTGGCGGAGGAGGTCCCGCCCGACCGCCGCTCCGGGCGCCTTGAAGAGGTACTAGTGGTCTTTACAGCCGCAGAGGAGAAGGACGGAAGTAACGTCGAAGGGGTATCGAAGAACGCCGCCCGGGAAATCGCGGAGGTCGCCAGAAAGGTCGAAGCAAAAAGGGTTGCCCTCTACCCATATGCCCACCTCAGCTCCTCGCTCGCACCCCCAAAGGTCGCCATCAAACTGCTCGACGCCACCCGCGACACGCTGCGCGAGCTGGGTTTGGAGGTCCACCGCCTGCCCTTCGGCTGGTACAAGGCGTTCAGGCTCAGCTGCAAAGGGCACCCGCTCTCCGAGCTCTCACGGACGATAACCGCTGAAGCCATGGAAGCCGAGGCCCGAGCCCCGGAGGCCGTCCCAAGCAAACGAATAATCCTCACCCCCGATGGAGAGGAACACGAGCTCGACCTCTCGAACATCGAGGCCTGCAAACCCCTCGTGGAAAATCCCTCGCTCCGTCAGTTCGTGTTCAGCGAGGAGCTCGGACGCAAGCCTGGGGAGGAGCCCGCCCACATCAAGCTGATGCGGCGCTTGGAGCTGGTCGACTACGAACCCGCAAGCGACGCCGGACACTTCCGCTTCTATCCGAAAGGGGCGCTCATCAAGGGGCTGCTGGAAGAGTTGGCAATCCAGCTCGCGGACGAACTCGGGGCCAGCAAGATCGAGACCCCGGTGCTCTACCGCGCTGACGAGCCGGACATCGCAGAGCAGGCCGCGCGCTTCTACCAGAAGGATTACAAGATCAAGCTCCCGAACCGAACGCTCCTCCTCCGGTTCGCAGGGGATTTCGGGTTGTTCAAGATGATGAAAAATACCGTAATGAGCTACCGCCAGATGCCGGTGCGGATATTCGAGCTCTCGCCCTCGTATCGGCTGGAGCAGAGCGGGGAGTGCGTGGGGCTCAAGCGCCTCCGGGCATTCACCATGCCCGATATACATTGCTTCTGCCGCGACCTGAAGCAGGGAATGGAGGAGTACGAGCGGCTCTTCAAAATCTATGCCAAGATGACCGAGTCGATGGAGGTAGATTATGTTGTGGCGTTTCGCACCATCGAGGAGTTCTACCGACAAAACAAGTCCTTCTTCGTGCGGCTGCTTAAACTCGTCAAGCGCCCGGCCCTCATCGAGCTGCTATCAGAACGCAAGCATTACTGGGTGCTCAAGCACGAGTTTCAGGTGATCGACTCGGTTGGAGGAAATGCCCAGCTCGCAACTGTTCAATTCGACATGGAAGACTCCGAGCGCTACGACATCCGGTACGTGGATGAGCGCGGAGAAAAGAAAGGGTGCATAATTTTACATTCCTCCATGGGTTCGATCGAGCGGTGGATGTACGCAACGCTGGAGGAAGCGGCAAAGGCACAAAAGACTGGGAAGGCCCCAAGCTTGCCGCTCTGGCTCTCGCCAACCCAAGTCAGAATTATCCCGCTGGCCGACCGCCACATCAAATCTTGTGAGCGAATCGCGGATACTCTGGAAAAGGCTCGCATCCGAGTTGATATCGATGATCGGGCCGAGACCGTTTCAAAGAAGGTGCGGGACGCCGAGCGCGAATGGGTTAATTTGATCGTCGTACTCGGTGACAAAGAGTTGAAAAGGAAAAAATTACCTGTGAGGGTCCGGGGGAAGAAGGCGCTCAAATCGATGACCGTTAAGAGCTTATCCACCGAGGTCGCCAAAAAGACCAAGGGCATGCCTTTCAGACCTCTGGTCCTGTCAAGATTGCTCTCGATGCGCCCGATATTCGTCGGAAGCTGAAATCCTCCCTGAGTTGTGGACGAATGAGACGGCGGGGATTTTTTACAGGGTTGGGGTTCAACGTCATCGTGCTCGGGATCGTCAGCTTGCTCACTGACGTAAGCACCGAGATGATGCTGCCTCTCTTCCCCATCTTTACTGTCCAGGTTCTCGGCGCTGCTCCGGCCGTGCTGGGGCTCATCGAGGGGCTAGCGGAAAGCGCGGCGAGCCTTCTCAAAGTTTTCTCGGGATGGTGGTCAGACCGCATCGGCAAGCGGAAGCCCTTGATCTTCGGAGGTTACTGGCTCTCCACCGTCGTCAAACCATTCCTCGCCCTTGCCAGCACATGGGCCCATGCGCTCGGGGTGCGGTTTATGGATCGAGTTGGAAAGGGGATCAGGACCTCTCCCCGGGATGCTCTGCTCGCAGACTCATGCGCACCAAACATTAGGGGAAAAGCATTCGGATTTCACCGTGCCCTCGACACGATTGGCGCGATTTTGGGCCCAGCGTTCGCGTTCCTGCTCCTGCTCTTCTTTGGATTCAGGGACATCTTCCTGCTCGCCTCGATTCCAGCAATAATAGCGGTCGCCGTCCTCGTGTTCTTCGCACGTGAGGTGAGGAGAAAGCGGACCCCCAAGCTATCATTTAAGGCTGGCCTTGGCTCGCTCAGCTCAAGTTTCAGGCGCTACCTCGCAGTTGTTACTTTATTCTCGCTAGGGAACCTAAGCTGGGCATTTCTGATCCTCCGAGCCTCTGAGCTTGGGCTAGGGACCGGGCAGGTGGTGCTTCTCTACATGCTCTTCAACGTGGTCTATGCTTTGGTCTCGCTTCCAGCTGGCATGCTGTCCGACCGCATAGGGAGGCGTCCTGTGATCGCCTCGGGCTATTGTATTTTCGGCTTCACTTCCGTGGGGTTGGCTTTGGCAACCAGCGCATGGCAAGCACTACCGTTGTTCGCATTCTACGGTGTTTTTATGGGCTTAGTTGTGGGAGTCCAACGCGCTTATGTCGCCGACTTGATCGCCCCACGACTTTGGGGGACTGCGATGGGAGCCTTCCACACCGCTACCGGATTGGCCTTATTTCCAGCCAGTGTCATCGCAGGAGTGCTTTGGCAAGTTATCGGTTCATGGGCTGCATTCGCTTTCGCTGCGGTGCTTTCGTTCGTGGCAGCGTTGCTTATGATAACAACATTGAAGCCCCCGCATGCAGAAACCAAAGCATCAATCAGGTAAACGAGCTACTCAAAGACCAAAAGTTCTCCCCCGCAGCACCGCCCCCTAAATTTTCGAACTCAATCCCTGATTCCCGCCTCGACTATTTGGAATGTCGCGCTCTCCGGAGGCAACCCGGGATGGTCTATGAGCTTGGCGACCCGAGTGTTCGCCTTGCTCTTCCGCAGGTAGACCCGCGCGGTCATCGCATGTCCTAGCACGTGTCCTCCGATGGGCTTGGTCGGGTCACCGAAGAACATGTCAGGCCTCGCCATCACTTGGTTCGTCACGAAAACCGCGAGATCGTTCAGCTCCGCAATCTTGTGCAGCGCCGCAATGTGACGCCCCAGCTTCTGCTGCCGCTCAGCAAGCGCGCCCCGCCCGCAGTACTCGGCCCGGAAGAGCGAGGTGAGCGAGTCTATCACGACAAGTTTCACATCTCCCTCCTTCGCCATCTCTTGGATCTTCTCGGCCAGAAGCATCTGGTGATCGGTCGTGCGCGCTCGAGCGATGTAAATGTTCTCAAGTACTACCTCAGGGTCTAGCCCTGCTGCACGCGCCATGTGCGCAATGCGCTCGGGCCTGAATGTATTTTCGGTGTCGATGTAGAGAGCTTTTCCCCTTAGCCCTCCCTGCTCTGGCGGGAGCTGCACGTTGACGCAGAGCTGATGGGCCAGTTGGCTTTTCCCAGACCCAAATTCACCGAATACCTCAAACACACCTTGGGTCTCGACTCCCCCGCCAATTATCTTGTCGAGTGCGGGGCTCCCCATCGAGATGTACCCGAGGTGCTTCCGCCGTTCCATCACCTCGCTCGCTTTTTCATATCCCATGTTCACCGCATCGCGGGCGGCATTTATCACCTTCACCGCCACTCGCATTCCCACCTCAGCGGCCTCCATCAGCTCGCCCGTGGTGGCTACTGCTAGGCGCTCCAACGAATCGTAGCCGGCCGAGTGAAGTTTCTCCGCAATCGCCGGCCCGACCCCTTCAAGTTCCTCAAATTCAATCAATCGACCACCTCCGTGCGCCTCTCTTGTACATATGTTTTAAGTGATTTTAGGGGAGAGAGGTCGCCGAAAGTAATTTATAAAGCTTATAAAGGGGCAGACCGAGCATCAATTGGGTATTTGATGGCGGAAGAAGCGCGGGCAGAACCCGAGAAAGAAACGCAGGTCGACCTTGAGAAATTCCTGAATGTCACCGTAGTGGTCAGCGCAAAAGACGGCCGGAGATTTCGCGGCAAGCTGACTCAGTATGACGCACATATGAATCTCGTGCTCGAGGAGGCTGAGGAGCTCTCAAGCGAGGGGCCCGCTGTTAAACATAAACTTCTTTTAATCAAAGGGGGAAATGTTTCAGCAATTTCAGTTTAAACTGGCTCGACGTATTCCATTGCCTTAAATCCTTCGAGCACCTTTCGTCCATTTTCAGTCAGCTTGTAAGTTTCCTCAACTCCGATGACTAAATTCCGGTCGGTGAGGGCACGCAAATGATTCTTTACGGGCCACCAGTCCTCGGTACCGAAAAGTTCGCGGAGTTCTCGGAGCTTAGCGCCTCCCTTATTGGCAATTAGCATAAAAACTTTTCCCACGCCTTCGTCGTCATATTTAAGCCAGTTAATGTCCTCAGTGACCCCCATCCAGCCCCCATCAAAGCTAGCACTAACTCAAATAAAAGTACTCTCCTTTTTCCTTCTGTTCCCGATCTAGGCTGCTTTCCGGCTTGTTTGCTCGGGGCCTGCCCGTCTGAGGGTCCCGTCGGAAGGTGACCCCGACCTCACGCAGGAATCGATTCATCCCCTCACGCATTCCGAGGGGACCGTGGGTTTTGCCAACCCGACTCGGCTCCCCCGTGAAGACAAGCAAACGGTCGGAGATGAAGTCGACACTCAGCACATCGTGATCGACCACGAATGCAGCAACCTCGCGCTTCTCAATCACCCGCCTTATCACACGCGCCATTTGCAGGCGCTGCTCGACATCAAGGTAAGCGCTGGGCTCGTCGATCAAGTAGAGATCGGCTGGCTGTCCCAAGCATGCGGCGATCGCGGCGCGTTGGAGCTCGCCCCCGCTCAGATCCTTTACTCTTCGCTCGAGCAAGGGCTTCACCTCGAGCGGTTGCAGGATCTCGGGATTGAAGGTCGGGTCAAAATCGCCGAGCAACTCGCGCAGCCAAGCTTCCACGGTTCCCTCAAACTCAATCTCCAGGTACTGTGACTTGTGGGCGACCGCGAGCTTAGAATCGAGCTTCCCGACCGTCGGTTTGAGCTCCCCTGCAAGCATGCGTACGAAGGTGGTTTTGCCTATGGCGTTTGGGCCAACCACGCCGACAACCTCACCGGCATAAACGCTGCCCGGCGTGACCTCAAGCTCGAATCCCTTAAAGCGTTTTTTGAGTTTTGGGTAGCTAAACATTGCCCGCCCAGCAACACGAGCTTTTGATGGAGGTCGAACTTCAAAACGGATGGATTCTCGCCTGAACCTCACATTCTCCTTACGCAGGTAGCCATCGAGGAAGACGTTTATCCCAACCCTGACCCCCCGTGGTGATGACACGACGCCGTAGGCCCTTGGTTTGCCGTAGAGAACGTGCACGTAGTCGCACATGTAGTCGAGCATCGCGAGATCATGCTCCACAACGATCACGGCTTTTCCAGCCTCCGCGAGCCTTCGAATGACGCGCGCCGCGTTGAGGCGTTGATAAACATCGAGGTGCGAACTCGGCTCGTCGAAGTAATAGATGTCCGCATTCCGCGCGGCTGCTGCGGCGATCGCTAGGCGTTGGAGCTCGCCTCCGCTGAGAAGCTTGATGTTGCGGTCGAGAACCTCGTTCAGCTCAAGTGATTCTGTCAGCTCCCCTGCCACGTTTCGTTCATCCACCTTCGCGAGAAGCTCGCCGACCTTCCCTCGCACCACCTTTGGAAGTCCATCGATCGCCTGGGGTTTGTATGCTAGCTTTACCCGCTCGATTCGGGCGAAGTAAGCCTGTAGCTCAGAACCCTTGAAGAACTCGTTTAGGACCCTCGGCAGCGCTGCCTCCTGCAAGCCAAGGTTGGGGCCAAGCTTTCCCGCCAGAATCTCAAGCGCAGTGGTTTTACCTGTCCCGTTTTGCCCGACGAGCCCCGTGACCTTGCCCGCTCGGGGGATGGGCAACTCATAGAGGGCGAATCCATTGGGCCCGTAGCGGTGGATGCAGCGCCCCTCAAGTTCTTGAGGCAGATTGATTATCGAAATCGCGCGAAACGGGCACTTGTGCACGCATATTCCGCAGCCCGTGCATAGCTCCTCCGAAATCACGGGTTTGCCCGTTCGTTCGTCGATAATCACAGTCTCGTCACCGGTTCGAACTCCCGGGCAGTAGCGGTAGCACTCGAGCAAGCACCGTTTGGGCTGGCATGACTCTCGGTTGATGACGGCAATTCTCGGCATTTTTTTCACCAGTTCTTACAGTCCCTCTAGGTTAACCTTTTAAAAGTTCAACGAATAAGCAAAATAGGTGAAAGATTGCGTGGGTGGCTGATATTAGCAGGAGTGGTTCTCCTCATCATCGTACTACCCGTCATCGCCCTCACGGACTATTTCGGTTCATTGAGTAGGTTGATAGGGCAAATTGTGCTCAGCATCGTGCTCATCCTAGCCATGGTCGGCAGCGGCCTCTTCGGCTATATCTTCTTCAAGGCTCAGGCCAAAAAATGGGGGGCTGGTCTCTTCGTGGCGGTCGTACTATGCATCATCATCACTTATTGGTTGTGGGCCGGGCACCTACCGTTTCTTTAGAGTTTTGAATGTCGCGTCTTATTTATGCTACTCAAAACTGACGATAAATTATCATATTTCTTCTGTTTTCTGCCAATGCTCCGCGTTGAGCTGCTTCGCCCGCTCTTGGAGTTTCATCATGATAAAATCTTGCGCCTGTCTTCGTTCGAGATCGCTCTTGAAAGCATTGGAGAGGCGCTCGAGCCTCGGCTTCGCAAACATCTCAAATGCCAGCTCGATGTCGCGGTCGGTGAGCGGAGCGTCCCTCACCTTGTCGGAAAGCAGCTCGGTGGTCTTTTGAACTATCCAGTCAAGCTCAGAGGTTTCGACCATTTCACCATGCCAAATTCTTTTTACGTTCACCGAAGCTTAAATGCTTAGGGTCTGGATGGACGTTTTCGAAGCAATCAAAGGCAGACGGAGCGTACGCGAGTTTAGACCCGACCTCGTTAAGGAAGGGGACCTGAAAAAAATTCTTGAGGCTGCGCAGCACGCCCCTAGCGCGGGACACTGCCAGCCCCTCGAACTAGTCATTGTGAAAGACCAAACCCAAAAAGAGCGGTTGGCGCGCGCAGCGCTCGGGCAGACTTTCATCGCGGAGGCGCCGGTAGCCATCGTTGTGTGCGCGAACGTCGCCCGCACCTCTCAACGTTACGGTAGGAGAGGTAAGGAACTCTATTGCATCCAAGATACAGCCGCGGCAACACAAAACATACATCTAGCCGCTTACGCGCTTGGTTACGCGACATGCTGGATCGGGGCATTTAATGAGGATGCTGTTGCGGAGGTAATCAAAGCCCCTGTGGGTGTGAGGCCCCTCGCCATTGTGCCAATCGGCAAACCAGCTGAGAAACCGAGCCCGCCGCAGCGCATGCCGCTGAGCAAGATTGTACGCGAGGATAGATTTTAACTGAGCAACCTAGCGCCTGTTCGGTTCACGCTTGCGACGTTAACAGCACTGGGCTCGAGGAACTCGAGAAATGTGCGAGTTACCTGTTCCAGCTTCTTCTCCTTCACCAGTGCAAATGCTGCTTTCCCTAGCATCACTTGGCTCACTCCAATTGCACCCGTTTCTGAAACAGCTTCGATCAACGTGCGAAGTTCATCGTTTAAAAGCTCGAGCCTTTCTGCAAATTCACGCGACACCTTCATAAAATTTTGGAGAGTGGGTCTTTCTAACAATTTTTTCATAGCTAAACCACCGAGCCGCTTCGAACGCTCACGAAATTCTTCCTCGCGCAAAAGCTTCGCCGTCGGCAGCCCGGTAAAAGTGCCGCAAACCACCTTTACATCTTTCGGGAGGCGGATTTGCTTCCACCTGCCATGTGGGGGGGCACCTGGCTCTAGCCCGATTACCAGCCCGCCGAGTGCTTGCGCACCCACGTCACCAAGCCCCGTGTGACAGGTCACTTCAGCGACATGTGCGATCGCCGCAAGCCTCTTGCGCGACAAACGCAACCCCAAAGCTTTAGAGAGGGCCAGAACGGCGCCGAATGTTCCAGCACCACTCGCTCCATACCCCGCACCTATCGGCACTTGGCATGAATGAGCTATTTTGACCTCAAGCGGTTCACGCACAATTCTCAAGAGCTTCTCAATTGCCGCCAAAGTCGTCTCTGCTGTGGGTGTCCTTTTATTGTTTATAAGCACGTTTACGCTAGTTCGAGTGGCTGGTTCAATTTTGACCTCAGTGAGCACGCCGATATCAAGGCAAGGGCCACAATTACGCGATCCCATTTGCTCCGGATCACTCGCCTCACACACCTGAAAAAAACCGGAGATGTGAGCTGGCACGAAAGCAGATGCCTTCCGCATTAGCCACGCCCTCGAAGCCTCGCCATCGCAGCATCCAGAATTGCCTTAGCTATCTCAACCTTCGTCGCGCACATTACTTTAGAACCAGAGGACATTACGATTATGACTTCGTTGGTCTCAGAGCCAAACCCGGCTCCCGGCCTTGCCACATCATTTGCTACGACCATGTCGAGCCCCTCGTCCAGCTTTTCCCTCGCGGCTGCTAGGAGTTCCTCATCGTTCACGTTAAACTCCGCCTTGAACCCCACTACAAAAGCATTTGGCGCGAGTTTTCGTGCCTCATCGAGCACGCGGGGTGCTGGAACTAGCTTGAGCGTTGGCGATTCGGAATGCCTAAGTTTCTGCTCCGCTGGTCGCTCTATTACGAAATCCTGTGCGGCCGCGGTGGAAACGATGATATCATGAGGTGATTTTAGATCATGCTTGAAGGCCTCACACATTTCTCGGGTGGTCTGAACGCGCACGACTTTTACGTTCGAGGGTGGTGCCTCCGTCCCCGGGCCATAAATCAGCGTCACCTCCGCACCCCGAGAGGCCGCGACTCGGGCCACGGCCACGCCCATCTTGCCCGAACTTCGGTTGGTAATGAATTTGATAGGGTCTATTGGTTCAACCGTTGGACCCGCGGTAACGAGCACTCGCATACCCTCCATATCGTGGGGGCCCAAGAGCTCGATGACGGACTGCACGATCTCCTCGACGCTCGCCAATTTTGCTTTCCCTTCCTCGATTCTTGGTTCGAGTACATGCACGCCCGCTGAACGGAGCTTCGCCAAATTCTCCTGAAACAGCTTGTGCCGGTACATTGATTCGTGCATCGCCGGAACTGCGACAATGGGCTTTTTTAGACCCAAAGCTACGGAGACCACCGAGGTTACAGGTGTGTCGTCAATCGCGTGCGCCATCTTTCCCAATGTGTTCGCGGTAGCTGGGGCAACTAACACTAGGTCGGCCCACTGCACCAACTCGATGTGCTCGATCTTGCCGGTTATCTCGGTAACAACCTCGTTGCCGGTCGCCCAGTGCATGAGTTGGGGTGTTATCAACCCTGTCGCACTGAACGTCATGCATGTCCGCACATCGGCACCATGACGCATGAGTTCTCTGGCAAGTTCTGGGCATTTAACGGCTGCCACGCTTCCCGTTATGCAAAGTACTATCTTTTGCCTTTCGAGTTCCTTCCCTTTTGCGCCTTTGATGTCATGTGAGGGATGCATTGGCTCACCTTTGATTAAACAAGATTTGCATAATTTAAACACTTGTCTCTTAGGCCACCTGAGAATGCTTCAACACTTTGCCATGAGTGTCAATTTCCCTATATCGGACTCTTATCGACGAGATCGGCTTCCCGTCTTCGGCCAGCACAAAGGGGATCTCGATGATTTTGAGTGGCGGCAGTCCACGCGATCCCCTGAGCTTGTTCAGCTCTTCAGCGCGCCTCCGGGTCTCGGGGCTCACCACTATCGCCTCGAGCTCGGGGTCCTCCACAGTGGGGCCGAACGTGTCAGAAATCACCACCACATCTGCCCGCTCGAGCCATCCCTTGGAACGCAGCAGCGCCTCCAACGCCTGCTTTCGCATATCGAGCGGCTGAATGCCGGCCGAGTCCTTTTGAAGCAGGAGCTGCATCTCGTCCGAGCAGATGCCCACGAGCACGCACCCCCCCGCCTCGAACGCTTTAGCCAAAATCGTTTCGTGCCCATCGTGCAGATAGTCAAATGTCCCGCCGACGGCTACTTTTTTGAACTTCACGATAGCACCGATTACTGCTTCTTTAGGGCCCGCGTGATGTGACTCCAGCGCTTCGAGAGCGCTCGGTGGGTAAACGGTTTCGCGGTTGGGCCGAGGTAGGTGGCGACCGTTTGCCCCTCACCCAGCAAATAATATTTTGAGGTAGTCAGTCCACCCAATCCAACAGGTCCCCGTGCGTGAATCTTGCCTGTAGCTATCCCAACTTCCGCCCCCAGTCCGTAGCGATATCCGTCACTGAACCGTGTAGATGCGTTGAGCATCACACTTGAAGAATCGACCCCGGTCAGGAACTTGAGTACAGTTTTCCCGTTTCTGGTGATTATTGCATCGGTGTGTTTGGAACCATATGTATTGATGTGGCCAATCGCCTCATCGACGCTGCCCACAATTTTAATTGAAATTACCAGATCGAGGTACTCCGTTTTCCAATCTGTTTCTGTCGCTTTCTTGATGTTACGCAGGATTTTCCTCGTTCGCTCACATCCTCTGATCTCGACCCCTGCCTCCTTATACCGCCTAGCTAATGGTGGAAGAAAACGCTTGGCTATCTCACGATGCACTAAGAGGGTTTCAACAGCGTTACACACGGCAGGATACTGAACCTTAGAATCATAACATACATTTAAGGCCTGCCTCAAGTCTGCTTCCCTGTCAACGTAGATGTGACATATCCCCTCAGCGTGACCAAGCACAGGTATACTGGTGTTAGCCTGGATGTACTTCACGAACTCCTTGCTTCCACGCGAGACGAGCAAGTCTATATGCTCATCAAGTTTGAGCAGCTCCCGTACTTCTCGTCTTGCCTCAATGAGCTGAATCCATCCGCGTGGAAGCCCTGCACGCTCGGCGGTACTGCGGATAAGTTCAAAAAACGCTTCATTCGAATGCCTTGCCTCTTTACCTCCTTTTAAGATTACGGCATTCCCCGACTTGAGGCAGAGAGCTGACAGTTGGGGTAGCACATCGGGCCTCGCCTCGAATATTGCCCCAATCGCCCCAATCGAGCATGACACCTTGTACAATTCTAGGCCGCGGTCGAGCTCCATCACGTAAAGTGTTTTTCCTACAGGATCCTCGAGCCTCGCGACGCTTCGCACCATCTCAGCAACATCGTGCAGCTTGTGATCGCTAAGCTTGAGCCTCTGGACGAACGCCTTGGAGAGTTTCCCCCGCGCTAAGAGACGCTCAGCATTCTCAACATCCTCAGCATTTGCCCTCAATAATGCTTTTTTGTGTTTAGAGATGGCGGACGCGATTTTTAGAAGTGCCGTATTTTTTTTCTTGGTTGTAATGTTTGCGAGTTTGAGCGATGCTCTGCGAGCAGCCATCGCTTTTGAGATGACCGAATTCATTTTTTCCTCCTCTCAGACAGAAAGAGCGTGCCTATTTCCTCACCCGCCATCACTCGCTCAAGCACGTTTTTCTCCTCACCATTAGCTATCACCACAGGTATTCCTGCTTTCGTCACCATTTTTGCAGCCCTAATCTTTGTGCGCATGCCGCCAAAGCCACGGAAATTCCTGCTCGCAAGCCGCTCGACCTCTCGCGTAACCCGCTTGATGGTTCGGATGAGATCTCCCCGCTTTCTCTTCTTGGGGTAGCCCCTGTAAAGTCCTCCTACATCCGAAAGTATTATGAGAAGATCGGCCCCGGATCCCACCGTCACGTGCGCCGAGAGGGTGTCATTATCGCCAAGCCTTATTTCCTCGACCTCTACGCAGTCGTTCTCGTTCACGATAGGCACCACACCCCATTTCAGCAAGGTCGCGAGGGTGTTTTTGAAATTTTGGTAACGCTTGGGTTTTGTGAAATCCTCCCCTGTCAACAACATTTGTGCAACTGGTTGCTCGTATTCTCCAAAATATTTCGAGTAGACCTGCATTAGAACCCCTTGCCCGACTGCCGCAGCCGCCTGCAATGAGGACATCTTTCTCGGCCGGCGTTCTAAATTAATGCGCCCCACACCTGCCCCTATTGCGCCAGACGAGACGATGATGATCTCCTTTCCGCGCGCGCGCAGTCTCATGGTCTCCTCGACGAGCTTCCCGACCTTGCTGGGGTCGAGTCTGGAGCGTTTGTCGGTGATACTGCTCGTGCCAATCTTAACCACGATTCGTCTTGCTTCTGATAGGTTCTTTCTTTCTTTTATAATGTCCATCGTTGCCCCCCTAAAGCGGTCCCAATTTTTCGAGTTGCGCAAGAACTCGCTTCCGTATCTCATTGACCGAAGGAAGCTTTCCAACGATTTTTCCTTTTTTAATCAAGGGAATTAAAACTTGTTTTGTTCTCCCTCCGCAGCTCGGGCACTCAGGAGACGACTCACGAGCGGGCAGGAGCACATCCGTCAAGCATTTGGGGCACCTCCACACTCGTTTTAAGCCTCCAAGTTTGCCGCGTTTTGCAACTGGTTTGCCCTCAAGCTCGACAATGTCCATCGCGAAATCGATTGTCGGTGCATTGGTTAGCGAAGTCCCTACACCAAAACCATCAGCTCCGGCCTCGGCCAGACCCCTTATGTTATCATCATCGATCCCACCGGAGACCATTATCTTGACGTGGCCGTAGCCTCTGGTATCGAGCTCCCACCGGACCTCCCGGACTATCTCCGCAAGATCACCTTTCCTTGAGCTTGGGGTATCGAGCCTAACGCCGTGCAACCGCTTGCCGAGTGCCTCAGCTGCCATGAGTGACTCAATTTTTTCATCAAAGTAGGTGTCCGCGAGCGTTATCCGGGGCACTTTGGGGGGCATCACCTCGTCGAATGCTCGCCAAGCCTTGACCTGATCGCCGAAAGCTATTATCAAGGAGTGGGGCATCGTGCCCATCGGTTCCTTCCCGATTGCCTTCGCTCCCACCAAGCTCGAAACCCCATCGAACCCCCCAATGTAGGCAGCGCGGTCGAGCATGGGGGCGATTGCCGGGTGCGCTCTCCGAATACCAAAAGACATGAGAAGTTTGGTGCCAACGATTTTTCTTAGCCTAGCTGCCATCGTCGCCACCCCCGAAGCTTGACAGAGCAACCCCAGCAAGGGTGTCTCGAGCTCGCAGAACTCCCCGTAGGGGCCCTCGATCACCACCACTGGCATTCGCATCCCACGGTAGTCCTGCGGGCGGAAGACGCTTCCCTCTGGCATTGCGTAAACATCGACGGAGCGACCTTCGAAGAGCTTGGCGACTTCATCGACCCCACAGAGCACGCTCCACGGCCACCCCCGCGGCAGGTTGTTCGCTGTGACCTCTGCAACGACTTTGGCCTTGCTTAACTTTTTGACATCGAGGATTTGCTTGGTGCGTGCGAAGTAAACATCAGTCGTTTTGCCTCGCTTGATTTCTTCATCCGACGCCACATGGAAAGCTCGCACTTCATCCCCCCACGCTTTTAATGAGTTCATTCGAATTGGTTACATTCACTCCGTAAACGCGCTTCATGTACTCGAGCGAGGTGCGGTTGACACTCTCGTCTGGCGAGGCCACGCAATCCTCTGGCACCGCTATCTCATAACCCCGGAGGAATGCCCCGGCGGCGGAGTTTTGTACGCAGATTTCCGTCACCACGCCAGTTAGCACGAGCCTCTTCACACCTATCCCGCGAAGCATCTCATCCATGTCAGTATTAAAGAAGATATCGTAAGTGCTCTTCTCTATAATACTGTCATTTTTCGTGGGCTTGAGCTCGGGCACCACCTGTGCCCCCTCGCTCCCAGCCATCGCGTGCTCCCCCCATAGTTTGAGTTCGGGATCCTCGGGTGAGTGGGCGTCGCAGACGTAAATCACTGGAATTCCTCGTTCATGTGCAAAATCAAGCAAACGTCTGATGTTAGGGACTATCGCCTTTGCTCGCTCGAATCCCAACTTTCCACCGACAAAATCGTTGAGCATGTCGATTACGATGATTGCTAGCTTCAACCGCTCCCTCGATAAAGTTTATGTCAAAAGCATAAAAACTTGGGTTATGAACCCCTTGAGCACAGATTCGATTTCGCAATGGAAGCGGGTAGAGGAAGAAGCGCTACCAAGTTTCATAAAAGTAGATAAAATTTTAAACTTAAAGGCACGTTGACTTCAGCTATCGTCTTGCGATACAGAAGACATCTTCCCCACCAACTTCACCTGAATTGAGCAGCTTGAAACCAGCGGCCCGAACCCAGCACTCAAGCTCGCCCAGCGAGTGTTTGTGCTTGAGAGTAGTAATGATTACAATCCCCCCGGGCTTTACCACTCGTGCGACTTCTCTCACCGTAGCAGCTGGATCCGGCATGTTTTGAAGCAGAGTTACCGAGACTACCGCATCAAAGCTGCTATTGGCGAATGGCAAGTAATCGGCATCCGCGAGCACGAGCGTCGCGCCATCTTTCCTTTTTCTCGCCAGCTCCAGCATCTCCGGAGATGAATCTATGCCAACCACGAACTCACTTCGCCGCGCGAGTTCGCTTAAGAGCATCCCCGTGCCGCAACCCAAGTCAAGAACTTTACTAACCCGGGGGAGATTCTTGGTGACGATTTCGTACTTCTCGCGTTGGATTTGCTCGTAACGTCGTTCGTACATGAACGCTGTTTCGCCGTAACGCCGTTTCAACTCGAGTTTGCGAGCGGCCATCGGAGAACATTTTTACCTAGCCTCCTAAAGCTTGAGCGGGTTGGTATTTGAAAAAGCGTGTTGAAAAATTGAAGGATGAACTCATTAAACGTGGGCTGGACGCGTTTTTAGTAGTCCAAAGCACTCGTTACTTGGCGGGCACGACGGCGGCAAAGGCGGTAATCGTCCCCACCGATGGGTCCCCCTTGCTCATATGCAGCAGGCTCGAGTTCGACCAAGCCAAGAGAGAGGGCTGGATTCGCGACGTTCGAGCTTTCTCTGGCTGGAAAGCTCCTCTGCGCCGTGGAGAGCGGGTAAGTTTTTGTAAACCCTGGCAACTCGTCGCCAATTGCATGCAAGAGCTAGGCGCTCGAGCAGTGGGCTACGATCACTCGAGGAAGGAGTTCATACGAAAGTTGCGAGCTGCTTACATGGCAAGTTATCGCGAACTACCCGAACTTATGCTCGAACTTCGTAAGATAAAATCGAGAGAGGAAGTATCCTTACTGCGGAGATCCGCGAAGATAGCCACAAAAGGCATGCGTTGCGCCGCGGAGTCGATTGCGGTCAGCCGAACCGAGTTAGAGGTTGCTGCGGAGGCCGAGCGCGAGATGCGGGTGGCCGGATCTGAGGGAACATCATTTCCAACGATTTTCGCTTCCGGCAGAAATTCTTGGTTGCCCCACGCCAGCGCGACGCGAAAGCGCTTGCGACGAGGGGAGCTTGTCGTCGTCGATCTAGGCGCCGTTTACAAGGGTTACGCCTCAGACATGACACGAACTTTTGCGCTTTCGCCGACAAAAAAACAGCTTACATTAATCAAGTTAGTCAGACAAGCTCAAAATGCAGCGATTAATAGTGTTCGCAGCGGTGCTAAAACCAGTGACGTGGATAAAGCCGCTCGCGGAATCATCTCGTGTGCCGGCTACGCCAAGTTCTCCCCGCACGGTACGGGGCATGGCGTCGGAATGGAGGTTCACGAGCCCCCGGGCCTTGCTCCAGACTCAAAAGACATCTTGCGCGAAGGAATGGTCATCACAGTCGAACCGGGCATCTATATCCCAAATGTCGGCGGATCGCGTTGGGAGGATATGTTCTTAGTAACAAAAGAGGGTCGAAAGCCGCTCACGGCATGATATGGGATATTTTTTTGCGCAGGGACGAGAAAATAGTTATAACGACGACGGAGGCCAGCTAGCTCGAACAGGCGTTGGCTAACGCTTCGGAGGATCAGCCCACACTAACCATCGCCAACACAAAAAGTTGCTTTTTTAGTAGCGCTTCGGATAATTACTTAAATTGCGATTGGTGATTATCCCAAGGTGGTAGAATGGCAAAACGAGAGCTTTGGCAAAAGAAATTTAGCGAGTGGTTCAGCGGCATTTTGCGCAGCGCCGATATCATGGAAACCCGATACCCTGTCAAAGGACTCTACGTTTGGCTCCCCCACGGGCTGCAGTTGCGCAACAAAGTGCTCGCGATAATTCGTAGTTTGTTGGAGCAAGCTGGGCACCGAGAAGTGCTTTTTCCACTTTTAATCCCCGAAAACCTCTTCAAAAAAGAGGCTGAACACATCCGAGGATTCGAAAACGAGGTCTATTGGGTGACGCACGGTGGGCGAGACAAGCTCGATGTCAAACTCGCGCTTCGTCCGACGAGCGAAACCTCCATTTATCCCATGTTCGCGCTCTGGATTCGTTCCCACGCCGACCTCCCGATCAAAATCTACCAGATCGTCAACATCTTCCGCTATGAGACGAAAATGACCAAACCGATGATTCGCTTGCGGGAGGTGACGACTTTCAAGGAGGCCCACACCGCCCACGTCAAGCGCGAGGAGGCAGAAGCACAGGTGCAGGAAGCGGTGCAAATTTACAAGCGCTTCTTTGATGAACTTGGCGTGCCGTATGTCGTGACCAAGCGCCCCCCGTGGGACACCTTCGCCGGCGCAGAGTATTCACTCGCATTCGACACGTTAGCCCCAGATGGGCGGACGCTGCAGGTGGGTACGGTCCACAACCTCGGGCAGAACTTCGCGAAGGTGTATGATCTTAAATACGAAACCCCCAGCGGGAAGCACCATCACGTCTATCAAACGTGCTATGGCATTTCGGAGCGGGTGATAGCTGCAGTGGTAATGGCCCACGGAGATGACATTGGCCTGTGCTTGCCCCCTAATATTGCACCAATTCAGGTCGTGATCGTGCCAATCCTCTACAAGGCTGAGAAAGCGCCAATTGAGAAGATTGTGACCAAAATCAAGAATGAACTCACGGCGGCCGGTTTGAGGGTTCACCTCGACGAGCGCGACCTCCGTCCCGGTAACAAATTTTACTATTGGGAACGCCGCGGGGTGCCGCTGAGGCTTGAGATAGGGCCCGAAGATGTGAAGAAGAATCAGGTGACTGCGGTCAGGCGCGACACGGGTGAAAAGCAGGCAATAGCTAGGGAGGTGCTCGAGACCAAAGTCAAGCAACTGCTCGAGGGAATTACCAGTGATATACACGATCGAGCGTGGAGGCTCTTTCACGAGTCTGTGAAGAGCGCTTCCGACATGGGGACGGTAAAGCGGATGATGGAAAAACGCGGAGGGATAGCTCGCGTGCCCTGGTGCGGGGAAGAGGCATGCGGAAAGGCACTCGAGGAAAAAACGGATGGGGACTTGCTTGGAGAGGAATTCGGTGGTAAGGCCCCGACTGGAGTTTGCCCAATTTGCTCAAAACGGGCGAAAGCTAATGTGCTGATTGCCCGAACCTACTAAAGGCTTCTAGAACCTCTTTCTCGGGGGGGAAACCCGTAGGCCCCTTGTACCTTATTTTTAGACCAGCGGCCGCGTTCGCAAATTTTGCCGACTCTGAAACCCCGTGCGTCTGCAAATACTTCGACAAAAAAGCAGCCCCAAAAACATCACCCGCGCCTGTTAGGTCTTTCGCATCGACTTTTATGGCGTCGACCTCCTCGAACCCTTCATCCGAAAGCACAGCATAGCCCTTTTCAGCTTTTGTCAGGATGGCGATTTTCGGCCCCATATTTCGCAGCTCTTCCAAAATTTCTTTCACCTCGCCTTGCAACGCTTTGGCTTCTTCTTTTCCTATTTTTATCACATCAACGTGCTTCAAAAAGTCTGTTAGGTCATCTCGAGGTTCAATCTCCACTTTTCCATCGCCGCTTATCCGCCTGAAAATCCCTTGGGGATCGAGCATGACTAAATTCGTTTCGCGTTTGAGCGCCTTGAGTAATTCGGGAGTTATCTCGCCAGCTATTGGTGAAATGTAAAAACTGTGAGCGTTCTCATACGCTGTGGGAATATCATCTGGTGATATCTTCAGTGCAATATGCTTGCAAACTTGTGTACGATTGCCTGCTTCATCGTAAGTGTTTTCAAATGTGGTCGTGTGTTCTCCACCAACTAAAATGCCTTCGGTATCGAGACCAAACTTGCGATATATTGGTGGAAACTTTTCCAAAAAATCAACTCCAACCTTTGAAACGACTCCAACATTTTTTTTCAGTGCAACGAACGCTAGCCCAGCATAAGTCGGGGCACCACCGAGTGCATTCTCTATGACCCCCCATGGCAGCACGTTGACATCGATTGCAACGTGCCCAACCACGACGACATCAAATTCAAGATTTCTCATCATCTCTCCCTTTTGCCAGCGATGAAATCTTCAACCGCTTTTTTCGCTTCAGTATCTGCCATTTGCACTGGCGGATGTTTAAAAAAGTAAGCTGAAGCACCGATAAGTGGCCCGCCGATGCCACGATCAAGCGCAAGCTTCACCGCACGAATGGCATCAATAACCACACCGGCGCTGTTCGGGGAGTCCTCGACGGAGAGCTTCACGTCTATGGCGAGCGGCACATCCCCGAACTTTCGTCCCCGCATGTGAATGTAGCACACTTTGTTGTCCTTGAGGAATGGAACGTAATCGCTGGGGCCGATCCTAAGTGGCACTTCGTAGGGCACTTGACTCGAAACGGCCTCTGTCTTGCTCACGCGCTTAGAGCTAAGGCGCTCCTCCTCAAGCATGTTCAAAAAATCGCAATTTCCGCCGATGTTCAGCTGGTAACTCTCCTCCAGCTTAACCCCGCGGTCGATTAGCAGTCTAGCGAGCATACGGTGCAAAATTGTCGCTCCAACTTGAGACTTGATGTCGTCGCCTGCGCAAGGCAGCTTAGCGTCTTCGAACCGTTTGCCCCACTCTTTACTCGATACTAGAAACTCGGGAATGCAATTTATGTATCCGACCCCTGTCTCAATCGCTTGTTGAGCGTAATAACGCGAAGCCTCGTAACTCCCCACTGGCAGGTAGCTGATTAGAACATCAGCGCCTGCGTCCTCCAGTACTTTTGCGACCTCGACGGGCTTCTGTGTTGAATCTACTGGAACCACAGGCTTCAGATATCTGCCGAGGCCATCTAGCACCGGTCCTTTTGTGACCTCAACCCCCAGCTTCGGGACGTCGCTGAACTTGATTGTGCAGTTGGGGGGTGAAAAGATAGCCTCTGCCAAGTCCTTCCCCACCTTGTTTGCGTCGACGTCAAAGGCCGCGACGAACTCGATGTCCCGAATGTGGTAGCCACCGAAGTTCACGTGCATCAAACCTGGGACGAACTGATCCTCGCGCGCATTCTTGTAGTACTCAACACCTTGCACCAATGACGATGCGCAGTTGCCCACACCCACGATTGCCACTTTTATTTTAGACATCATATCACCTCGTTGTTTGGTCACCCGACGATTTAGAGAACTTCCTTTAGCATGAGAAGATAAAACTTTCCGTCCATCTCGCATGCGAAACCCACATCGTTTGTCTTGCTCCGATAGTCAAGCAAGTTTTTCAGCTGCGAACTCCGGATAAGATAATTGTGACCTGTCTTAACGTCTATGAAGAGTTTTTTCCCGTCCCTTCCAGCTTGTATATCAACCGCCTTCTTCACGTTAACGGGCTCCACTCTCCAACCGCGAAAAGCAAGCAGTTCCGCCAATTTTGCCGCCGACCGCTCCCACTTGCGGGCCTTAGTTTCTCCCAACATGCGAAGACAGGAGGGGCATCTCTTGCTTTTCCCTCTAGGTTTCCACTCGTAGCCACAACTTTGACATCGTATTGTTGTTACAACCATATTTCAACCTAGGAAATATCTCGGGGAATTTACTATTTAAGCTTTCCGGCTGAAACAAAGTGGGTTTTCCTGTGGCTATAGCGAGAATGAAAAAGAAGACGACCGCTGAACTGGTCTGGCCCTACTTCCTGAAGTTGCTGAAAGAGCGCCCGATGTACGGGTACGAGCTGCGACAGGAGACGCAGAAGCGATTCGGGTGGAAACCACCTACCGTTACCTCGTACGTCGTGCTCTACCGCCTCCAGCGCAAGGGCTATGTGGCGAAGGAGTGGCGCGAACAGCGAGGAAAGCCCGCACGCAAATACTACAGAATAACAAAGAAAGGCGAGAAGTTGCTCGAAGAAGGCAAAAAATACTTGAAGGAACTTTCCTCGAAATTTTCCTGAAGGTACTAAGATAATCGAAGTTTTGCAGCAAACAACCTCTGAGCAAAGGTAAAGTGAGTCAGAATCACTATTAGGACCACTGCGTATTGCGTATATCCAATCAATGCTCCGATGGCTAGGATGAGGATCCGCTCACCCCGCTCGGCTATCCCCACATCGAGCTTGCCCGAGCCAGCTGCCTCTGCCCTAGCGCGAGTGTAGCTGACCATCAAGCTTCCAAAGATGGCTAGAATCCCCCATGTCCAACCATGCAGAAAACCCACCTCAGCAAGCTGGCCGTTGATGAACGCGTAAATGATACCCGCAAAAATCAAGAAATCTACATACCGATCAACTACTGAGTCGAGCACTCCCCCAAACGCCGTTTCTCTATTAATTACTCTAGCAACAGCCCCATCGATGAGATCAAAGAACCCACAAATGAGAAGGACAACCCCGGCCCAAAGTTGCAGCCCGTAAGCAAAAAGGAAAGCCGCAACAACACCCACCGCTAACCCGATCAAAGTAAAGAGGTTCGGAGTGAAGCCTGTCCGTGCAAAGGCTTTAGCTGTCGGTTCCATTAAATGATTTACCCGATCTCGAATTCGACTCAGCACGGTCACACGCCTCCAGCACAAAGGATTTTTGTCCACGGTCATAAGTGTTTTGGGGAGCGCATGATATACCTTGGCCCCGCAGGCATCCCGACCGTGAGCAAGGAGCGGACGACGATAGGAGGCATAAAGTGCGCGGCCGAACTTAAACTTACTGCATTCGAGGTCGAATTCGTTAGGCATGTTGGGATGAGCAACGAGATGGCGGAGGAAGCGAGAAGGGTCGCAAAGGAGCTTGGTGTGCGTTTATCGGTGCATTGCCCCTATTTCGTCAATCTCTGCTCACAAGAACCCGGGAAGCTCGAGGCCTCAAAGAGGCGCATTCTCGATTCGGCGGAGCGGGCCTTTCACATGGGGGCTGATGTTGCAGTATTTCACCCAGGCTTCTACGGTCTCTTATCGCATGACGCAGCATTCAAGGCTGTGGAGGATGCCTGCCGAAATATGCTCGATCGAATGCGCGTAAATGGGATAAAGGGGGTTCGGCTCGGATTGGAAACCACAGGCAAAGTCAGTCAGTTCGGCAGGCTTGATGAAATCGTCAAGCTTTGTAAGAAGGTGAAGGGTTGCACGCCAGTAGTCGACTTTGCGCACATTTATGCTCGCCAAGCTGGCAGGATAAACTACGATTGGATATTCGAAAAGCTGAAGCCGCTGAAGTTGAAGCATCTGCACGCGCACTTCACAAGTATGGAATGGACGCCTGCCAAGGCGCCGTGGGAAGGCAACGAACGACGCCACCTCGAGCTCAAGGTAAACAAGCCACCCTTCGAGCCGCTCGCGCGCGAGATTCTCAAGCGAAAAGTCAACATCACTTTAATTTCCGAGTCGCCGATTTTAGAACAGGACTCGCTCAAGATGAAGCGGGTCTTCGAAAAGTTAGGACATGAATTTAACACGTCGAGAGCCCCCCGTGTTTTTCGTCCACCTATCTCCTCCGTGATTTCACGAGTTCGCGGTTCCGGTATCGCCCCCCGACTATGGTAAAAGTTTGGATATCGTTCAATAATGGGGGATAGCTCGGATATTTATTATTCAAAGCAGTTATTTTGTAGGGTGATGTAGTTGGGAAGAATTGTTAGGAGTGATTATTACTTCGAAAAACCCGGGCCAGATAATACCAAAGATGTCGTGGAAGCTCTGTCAAAAAGGCTAGAGGAAACAGGAATAAAAACTGTAGTGGTCGCAAGCGATTCGGGTGAGACGGCATTGGAGTTTGGCAAAAAGATCGATGGCAAGGCCAAACTCGTCGTTATTTCAATGGAAACTGTGGCGAAGGACGTCCGAGCAGCTCTCGAAAAAATGGGCGCTATCATCTACGAAAATTGCATTCCAGCCTTTCGAGCAAAAAATCTGGGCCACATGGAAAACACCTATTACACATTGGGGCAGGGTTTCAAGGTCGCTGTGGAAGTTGTGGTCATGGCAGCATCCGAGGGCGCTGTGAAGTCTGGCGAGGACGTGATTGGAGTTGGTGGGACTGGGAAAGGAGCCGATACAGCATTAATTGTTAAGGCTGCACTTCCCGACGATATATTGGGAAAAGATATCGGGAGACGATTAGAAATACGCGAAGTTATCGCCATGCCCCTAGTCAAAAAATGGTGGTAGATACTGGCTCAGAGGAAATCCGTAATGCGTCGATGATAAGTGAGACAAGGGGGAAAAATAAAGAAACCAGAAAAATATAATTTAAGGTTGATTCGTGGCGGTTACATGTATGCATACTGCGCGAGTGGTTGGAGAAGATGACATCATGATCCACGTGGAGTGGGGCTGTTGCGTCGTTTGCGGGCGGGTGACATGGCTTTATTCAGTTAGTGGGCTGACAACTCGGGCCCGCTGCTTCCAGTGCTGGCGGGACGCCGTAAACACGGGGCTGATTTCGGAAAAGATATACAAAAAAATTAGGGAGCGAGCGAAAGAGAGCAAAGGATGAAAAAAGGTTATTGTGAATGATTACATGGGAATCCCCGATATTTTAAACCAACTTTATAACACACTTCTCCCCTTCGCCGGTTTAATATTTGTCTTGGGCCCCCTATGTTTGGCGTTTCGAAAAGCTGGTGTTTTCATCGGTTTAGGGGTAGGTTGCGTAGTGAATTCAATCCTGTGGGATACATTGGATAAGATTCCATTTCTTAGCGGTCTGGCGGAAAACCCCACAGTGTTTCTTATTGTAGCGATAGTAATTCTTGCCATTTTTGCCGGGATAGGATTGACGGCAGTAGTAGTACTAGCCGTTCTGTTTTCGAGTATTGGAGGTTTATTGCTGAGCGTTTATCTATTCGGCTTTAGCACTTGGACGGTAATTGGAGGATTTGTTGGTGGCTTGATCTGGCTATACGGCATTAGTCTACTTATCAAAAAAATTGCTGAAAAAGTAAAAGGGGAGAGCAAGAAAATAATAAGAGTTGAATATCGTCCCGAAAAACGTGAAATCGGCATTTGTCCTAAGTGCGGGGCGAAAGTACAAGCAGGGAATAAGTTTTGCAGTTCTTGCGGGGTGGATTTGGAACATGCTAAAAATAGAACTAAAAAAGTTGTTAAGAAAAAGTGGTGGGCGCTGCACTAACTATTTTTCTTAAGGGTAGATTTTTTCGACTTAGGACTTACTCGCTGATTTCAACCTAGCAACTAGTTCCTGCCGTGGCACTTGCACTTGATCGCCAGTATGCATTTCTCGAAGGGTGACCTTGCCAGCTGCCAGGTCTTTAGTACCGACTATGATTGAATGTTTGGCGCCGCAAGCGTTAGCATACGCTATGGCCTTGGACAACCGTCGTCTCATCAGGTCGACATCGACGAGCAGACCAGCTCTGCGCAGCTCCCCAACTATTTTCAAGCATTCGCTGAGCATACCCTCACTCGCGGGGAGAACCACGCAATCCAATCGTTCGCGCGGAACTATCATCCCTCGCTTTAAAAGGGTCCGAGCAATGCGGTCGACGCCGAACCCGACGCCGACGGCCGGGCAGGGGTCGCCCCCCAGAAGCCCGATGAGTTCGTCGTAACGGCCACCCCCTGCAACTTGAACTCCATCAACATAGAGCTCGAAAACGAAGTCTGTGTAATACTCCAGCCCGCGGGCGATTCCGAAGTCTATTGTAAATTTCTTGACTCCAAACGAGCGAACGTGCTCAAGAATTTCATGTAGGTTATTCAACGCTATTTTAGCTTTGGGTAAACTCGCAACAAGTTTCTCTGCATTTTTCAACACTTTCGTGCTGCCGCGTAATTTAATCAAGGATCGAAGCAGCTCTTCGTCCTTAGCCTTTACGTGCATGCGGCTGAGCTCCCCCTGAAGCCTTGTTTCGTCGTGGCGATCAATTGCTCTCATGATGGAGTCTTGAGCATCACTCCTCACTCCGGCGTGGGCAAGCACCTCTCGGAGCAAACGGATGTGGCCTATGCGGAGTTCATAGCCCGACAATCCAATCTCTTGCATGATGTCGTCAGCGAGTGCGACTACCTCGGCATCCGCTTCAGGTTGGGGGGAGCCGATGATCTCTACTCCTGATTGGAAGAATTGCCTCCATCGCTGCGCCTGAGGCTCCTCGTACCGGAAGCAGCCGCCGAAATAACATAGTTTCACAGGTTTGGGCGCCGATTTGAGGTGGGTAAGATAAAGTCTGATGGCGGGCATGGTTAACTCCGGGCGGAGGGCAAGTGCACGGCCCGATTTGTCCTTAAAAGAGTAAAGTTGTTTAACCACCACTTCGCCGCTTTTCTTCTCAAACAGCTCGAGGTACTCAAAGGTAGGAGTTTCGATTTCTTCGTAGCCGTAGCGCTTGAACGCGTCGTTCATCACGTGGGTGACGTGACGAATGCTCACTAGTTCTTTACCCAGTAAATCGCGCGTTCCTTTCGGTTTTTGCATGGGCATCACGGCATGTTTTCATAAATAACTTCTGAAATTTTCACCAGATTATTAGAACTCGTGAAAACGACTTTTAGATAATCAATGTTTTCCAGATCCCCTTGGAATACCCTCACACCCATTGGGGCAGAGACCTCGATTGAGCCAATCAATTGCGTGGCTGAGGGGATCAGACGCGCGCTCATTACATTTCCATCCTCGTTAATGTTAATCACTAAAGTTTCTTGAATGTCCGGGTTTAGATACGGTTGAAAGCCAAGTGATTCTATGAAATCACCTTGTGCATCGACAACAAAGGCCGTATACGCGTCGAGATATCTAATATTTTCATCAGTCGCTAGGTAAACATTCCCAACTTCCATGTCAAACACTACATTTTCTCGATTTTCGCCAAAATCGAATATGATGTTGTTGTCCTCACCCCACCACATACTGGCGAATGCCTTGTTCTCAGCTCCCCAAAGCGTGCTCGCAACCTCATCTTGATAGCGTTGCTGATAACTTTGCTGCGCATAATAATATTCGTCGAAGCTAAAGACTACGTAATCAATTCTAATATCGTAATTCTCGCGATAGGTGCGGATAATCCACCGCAACTCATTTTCATCCATCATTGGGAAACGTTGGACATCGACTCGCCTGCCGTTAACCTGATATAATCTGGCAGGCACATTCACACCATAGATAATGCCACTAGTGTCGCGCACATAGTAGATATAATCGGGCGGGCGGGGAACAAACGATGGATCGTTCTCCCACTTGCCTTCTTCACCCAAAACCTCGGCGCCATCAGTCACCGACGCTCGTCCAGAGGCGCCCGTTAGGAGGTGCCCAAACGACCATTGGATGGAAACGACCGAATTATCCGATGTATTTTCTTTAAGCCAATCGAAAGCCTCCATGAACCCTTCATCCAAACCCCTGACACCATGCCATTCGGTTGGGGGCGTAGTGCTCTCAGCAACAGCGTATGCATTAAAAACGAATGGTGTGACAACGATGCTGGCGCTAAGCGCAACCACGATTGGCGTCCGAAAATGTTTCAGCCATTCTCCGAACTGCTCGAATGAGACTCGCCGAACAAGCGAAGCAAGCACTGCCACACCCACGCCCGCCAAGACGGGTACAAAGGGCCACCACATCCGTTCGAAACGCGCCTGTCCCTGTCCTGGCCAGACCATTGCCGCGATAACGATGAGCCATGGAAAGGTTAGCAGTTCCCAGCGCTTTCTCGACCAACAGAACTTGATTAATGCCAAAGCGATTAAAATAAGGATAAATGTAGTCAAGATATTCATGCCATAAAATTTATTGATTGTATCGTTCCACGAGTTCGGCGCAGCCATCTCTCCTGCGTACCTAGAAAATGAAATCCCTCCGCCACCACCTATTCCAACATATCCCAGAAGGGACTGGGCGAAACCTACCCACAACATTGGACTCTGCCCACCAATTGTCCAGAGCGCGAGCGTCATCACTGCTAACATACCCAGCACGCCAGCTATCAAACTCAAATGCCCACGGATGGCTGAAAACAGGGCGCCGGATAAATCAGTGGTTTTATGAATCAACCTACCAAGAAATCCAGTTAGCAGAACGAACAATAATCCACCGACCACGATGGGGGCGATGAAGAGCGCCCCACTCCATGCCAGCCCGAAAAGCCCATACACCAGCCCGGCCAAAAGTGCAAATTTGGGCATCTCGCTCCGGGGGGCCTTGAACAGCTTTATGGTGAGATAAATGGTACATGCCCCCAAGATCAACTGGATGGGCTCTCGGTCATACGCCCCGACCTTCATCCAGTAAATTGATGATGTTAAAGTGGCCCCGAAGAACGCCGCAGCGTAGCCCCCGAAATCGCCCCCCAGCTCCTTGCCAATCAGGAAAATTGGGATGATCGAGAGGGCGAAGAGCAGTGGGGCCCAGTACTTGACGGTGTCCATCAAGGTAACGCTGGGGTTGATGGCATTGACGCCTCTATAGAGCATTACCGTTATTAGGGGCTGAGCTTGTTCCGTGAGACCGACTGACAGCCCATAAGGTGAGTGAGAAAGGGGGTTGTTCTCAGCTAAAGCATTTGTTTGATCTATTTCAGCAGCGACATCGTAGACCCATCCGCTGTCCGAGGTGGTCAGCGTGTCGTACTTTTCGCCGGGGATCAAAAGCACCGAAGTCGTGAAAGCCATCAGCGCAAGCAGGTAGCCGACGAGCAACCATCGCCTGTAGTTCACTCTCGCACCCGCTAAACTAAGGTCAGGCAACTTTAAAAATCATCGTTGGTATTGCTAATCTTCCTTCTTAGGTTCGGGTTCTTTCTCGCTTTCAGGCTCTACCACGCTCGGCGCTGGGGCTGGCGGCGGAGAAACTTCCTTGGTGCCAAACATAATCCATCCCAGCCAGAAACCTAGGCCAGCAAGGATGAAGATGCCGATGACCACTGGAAACACCAACCACAGCGGGGCCGTCCCATATCCCACCACAAAGGGGAAGTAAATGTATAGTGCCGCGACCACAACGCACACAACGCAAAGCAACGCCCCGATTGCCCTTGAAGTACCCAAATGACCACCTCTAATATCCAAAGTTGATGGGGTAGTGCTTTTTAAATAACTTTCGTTGTGCGAGTTTAGGTAAGGATAACTGTCATAAGCTCCATCTCCCAATTTTACATGGGCCCGTGGCCTAGTCTGGATAGGGCGGCAGCGTCCTAAGCTGTAGATCGAGGGTTCGAATCCCTCCGGGCCCGCCTCCCCAGTACGGCGTTTTCTGAGGCCTAATTTCACTCATTACTTCTTGATAGAGAGTTGAGAAATAGCTAGCACTATATATCAGGTTAAAGGCTGGGCAAGAATATAGAGATGTGAATCACGAAGGTGCCCAAAAATTCTACCCGGACTTCCACAAACCGTGAATATTACAATACTCTCTTGCTTCAATCTTCTCTGCCTTTATTTCAAATTCTGCCTCTGGTATATCGCCTGATTTCAAGAATTTTCTGCAAACCCCGCCATCGGCAATTATCTCCACCCATTCTATGTAATGATTTTCTTCCATTGGATGGGGAACTGAACCGATTTTCACTTTTATTCCTTTTTCTGTTTTTTCTACAACAGGAACATGTTTCTCTAGACCAACATCTTCAGTCTTTTCTTTGAGTAATTCCATCGGCTGCTCACAACAAACAAGCTCTCCTACTCCTGCATGTAAAACTTCAACTATATTCCCGCAAACATTACATTTGTAGATTTGTTTTAGTTCCGCCATATTTCACCTCCTTGTCCTTGGTCGCGATTATTTCAGCCGCTCTTCTGAAAGTTTTAAATGATCTTTTTCTACTTCAACAAACGCTTCAAATATCTGTTTTACTCTCCCATTTTCAGAATCCGCAGCTGCTTTTTCGTAAAATTCAATAGCCCTTGTTTCTCTTGCATGGGATTCTTCCAAATTTTCTTTATTGCTTGTGTGACACTGCTTACTTCCTTGAGGGACTTTATCAAGTTTTAATATTTTCTTCCAAACACTGGCATGTTCTGCTTCCACTTTTCCTAAAGCCTTGAACAATAATTTTCCTTCATCGTCGTCTGTTTTTTCGGCAGCGCAGAAATAAAATGCAGCGTTGCTTACTTCTACCTGTAAAGCGCGCTCAGCGTTCGCTTTATCCTTCTCATTCAGTTCAACATCAAAATTAACTTTGGCTTCTTTTGCTTCTTTTATGTAACTTCTATGAGCTCCGCAAAAAGGGCAGCTGCTCGGCGGACTCTCTCCTACGTAAGGGTCCCCACAAATTTCGCATCTCCACAATTTTACCATGTTATCATCTAATTCCTTTGCTCAATTGTGGTTATTTGCCGCCACAGGCCTACTTTATCCCACTAACTCATTGACCTCTTTTTTGCCTTCTTCCAATTCTTTTTCTTGCTCCGTGTCTTCTTTCAACAACAGAGTTTGGAATTCTCCCACGTGGGTCTTTTCTTCTTTTGCTATGTCAAAAAGAATTTTCTTAATATTTCCATTCTCGGTCATGGCCGCCATTTGTTCATAGAGATTTATAGCATCCAATTCAGCGATTATTCCGACTCTTAGAATTTCTTTATCCAAATCTTCTTTTTTTACTTTCTCAAGATTTGCGGGTATTTTTGATAACATTTTTTTACCCATTTAAATTTTAGTGTTCCTAATATTTAATTTTAGCAGAAACTCTAATCAGATAATCACACAGGCCGGCGTGCTGGTCGTAACCCGTCTTCTGTTTTCAGGCGACATTTAGCTTAGCGGGCTACCACCCACCTCCAGCAGGCGTTCATCGGCGGTAATTTGCCCTTGCATCCCGCGTGATGGCCGTTTCATCCCCGCCGACCCGACCTCAGCGTCGCCGCATCCTCGCGCGAGTCGGGAGGTGTCGTTTCTGCTCCATCTTCCCGATCTCTCGACCGTGCCCTTGCGGGGTCGCGGACCTGCTCGATGGACGGAGTTTCCTCAGGCTTTCGCCCGTGAGTCGCCCACCAGCTCACCGGCGCAATAATTTTATCTTTTGGAGATTAATAAGATATTGTAGGAACCATGGAGATATTTATCGCAGGGCCACTCTTCTCAAGCGAAGTGAGATTTAAACCTGAAGTTTTGACGGGTTCTTTCGAAAGCACGGCGATACAAGCACTTAAACAGGGCGTTGGGGTAAAACGAGGCTTTTGAAAGGGCTGGAATGCAAGATATTTCCTTTCTAATTGGCGGACAGGCGGGAGACGGGGTGATGCGGACAGCAGAGCTCTTGGGCAAAGCATTCAACCGCCTCGGCCTCTACGCCTTCGTCATAAACGACTACCAATCCCTTATCCGCGGCGGCCACAACTTCTGTAAAGTGAGGGCCTCGGGCCGTCAGGTGTGGAGCCATCTGGAAGCAGTAGAGCTGATCGCAGCCCTTAACCAAGACACCATATCCCGACACGAGAATGAATTGACGAAGGACGGCCTCGTACTCTTCGACAGCGACAAGGCGAGCTACAAAGGACCATACAAGGCTTACCCGATTCCGCTCTCTAGCATGGTCAAGGAGGTTGAGGGCATCCCGATAATGAGGAACTCCGCCATGATTGGCGCCATCGCCCACCTATATGGTATACCTCTTGAACTCGTTAACGAAATCTTGACTTGGGCCTATGGTAAAAGGGCCGAGAAAAACATCACGCTTGCAAAGATGGGGTTCGACCACGCCAGGCAGAACTTCGACCCAATCCTCAAGCTCGAGCCGGTCAAGCGCGACCCGACTCCTTTCATCTCTGGGACCGAAGCCGTCTCGCTCGGAGCAGTCAAGGCCGGAATGAAAGTTTACATAGGTTACCCGATGACGCCCTCCACCCGGATCCTTTCCTTCATGGGGACACATCAGGATGAGCTCGGGACAGCGGTGATTCATCCGGAGAATGAGATAGGGGTGGCCAACATGGCGCTGGGCGTCGCCTACGGTGGGGCAAGGTGTATGGTCGGCACAGCTGGAGGTGGGTTCGCGCTGATGCAGGAGGCCTTCAGCATGGCGGGCCAATCCGAGATACCCGCGGTCTTTGTGGTGGGACAGCGTCCGGCACCTGCCGTGGGAGCGCCGACTTACACGGCGCAGGCTGACCTAAGGTTCGTTCTTCACGTCGGTCATGGAGAGTTTCCCCGCATAGTTGTGGCACCAGGAGATCCTGAAGAAGCGTTCGTGAAGGGTGGAGAAGCAATGAACCTCGCTTGGAGATATCAAGTCCCGGTCGTGGTTCTGATGGACAAGCACCTGCTGGAGAGTTACATGAGCATCGCGATTGATGAGCGCAAGGTAAATGTGGAGCCCAGCAGCGTCGCCGAAAGTTGGGAGGGTGAATACAAACGATACAAATTCACCGACAGCGGGGTTTCCCCCATAATCTTCCCCGGAACGCCAGGGGCGGTGGTCAAAGTCTCGAGCTACGAGCACAACGAGCATGGATACGCGATCGAGACCCCCGAAGGCATAACAAACATGCTGCAGAAACGACTGCGGAAGATGAAAGGGATAATCGAGGACCTGAAGAAGCGAGAAACGGTGAAAATTTACGGTGACCCCAAAGCGGAGAATTTGGTCGTTGGGTGGGGGTCGACCAAGGGAGCGGTGCTCGAGGCGATGCAACTCATCGACAAGCCGCTGAAGTTTCTACAGGTTATGTACCTCAGCCCCTTCCCCACGTGGGATGTGAAGGGGCACTTGGAGCAAGCGAAGGACATCGTCTGCGTCGAGGTCAACATGACCGGGCAGCTTCGCTCGCTCATCAAGGAGCAGACGGGACACTACATCGAGAAGGCGATACTCAAGAACGACGGGAGGCCCTTCGACTCCGTAGGGCTCGCAGGGAAGCTAAAGGAGGCATTCGGGTGGACGTGAGGAGATTCGACAGCCCCGCCAAGAACACTTGGTGCCCTGGATGCGGCAACTTCAGCATCCTCGCGGCAGCCAAGCAGGTAATGGCTGAACTCGTGGAATCGGGGGACGTGAAGCCGGAGCAAATCGTCATCTCTTCCGGGGTCGGCTGCCACGGCAAGATATCCGACTACATCAAGGTCAACAGCTTCTACTGCCTGCACGGAAGGGTAGTACCACCCCTCATGGGGGTAAAGGTGGGGAACCAGCGACTGAAGGTGATCGGGTTTGCCGGTGATGGCGACGCTTACGACGAGGGGGTCAGCCACCTCATCCACACGGCCCGAAGAAATCTCGACGCCACCTTCATCGTGCACGATAATCAAGTTTTCGCCCTTACAACTTCCCAAGTCACCCCCACTACCCCCATAGGGTTCAGGACCAAGTCAGCCCCCAAGGGAAGCTTCGAGACCCCGCTTAACCCGCTCCACCTAATGCTGGTCTGCGGCGCGACGTTCGTGGCCCGAGGCTTCACCGGGAACATGCAGCACCTGCGCTCCCTCATTCTACAGGCGGTACGACACCGGGGCTTCGCCTTCATCGATGTCCTCCAGCACTGCCCGAGCTTCAACCCCACTCTGGAAAAATTCAAGCCCAAAGTCTACGACATCAACGAGGAAGGACACAACGTGGAGGACTTCGCGGCAGCATTGGAGAAGGCCAAGGAGTGGAACGACCGGATTCCGATTGGACTCTTTTACCAAGTGAAGAAGGAGATTTATGAGAAACAGCTGCTGGGCGACCGAGTGCTCGTCGACGAAAAACCGTTGCCCTCGGTTCAGAGCGTGCTACAAGAATTTATGTAAATTTTAAACCCCATCAGCAAAAAAAATAAGAAGTCGAAACGCCAAAAAAGTTCTTGGTTGTACCAAAGTTTGGTGGAAAATACTTGTCAAATTATGATGAGGCTTCAGTTTTAGAAGTGCTAGATAGAATAAGCCGCAGTGTAGTCAACGTAAGCACAATTAAGCTTCTCCACCACATTTTCTACAGAGTAGTCCCGCTTAAGGGAATGGGTTCTGGAACCATTATTTCAAAAGACCACATTTTGACAAACAACCATGTTATCTTGGGTGCAGAGAAAATCGGCGTGACGATGGTCGATGGACATGCACTATCAGGGGAAGTGGTGGGGACATGTTCAACCCACGATGTGGCTATTATCAAAGTAAAGGGGGAAAAACTTCCAGCCGCGGAACTGGGAGACTCTGATAAATTAAAAGTAGGTCAAAGGGTCTTTGCGATTGGCAATCCTTTCGGACTTACCGGTGGCCCAACAGTTACCTCCGGGGTGATAAGTGCTCTAAACAGGTCTATAGAATCTCCACGAGGCGTGATAGAAAACCTCGTTCAAACCGACGCCGCCATAAACCCGGGAAATAGTGGCGGGCCGCTGGTTGATATACGGGGGAAAGTGGTCGCCATTAATACAGCAATTATCCCTTTCGCTCAGGGTATAGGCTTCGCTATTCCAATAAATTTAGCTAAGAAATGCGCCAACGAAATCATTGCTCACAAAGGCATGATTGGACCTTGGCTTGGCGTAAGTGGATTAACTGTTACCCGAGAAATCGCATCCTACTATGGTTTACCCGTTGCTAGAGGAGTTCTTGTTGCAAGAGTGATGTCGAGCAGCCCCGCAGACAATTCTGGAATAGTTCCCGGCGATATTGTTCTTGAATTCGATGGTAAGGCTACAAATAACATAGAAGAACTGGTGGAGGAAATTCAAAAAAGAAAGGTTGGAGAAAAAGTGGAAATACGGATTCTCCGAGACTCGAATGTGTGGCGTGCCGAAGCTGTCTTAGAGAAAACTCCGTGAATAAAAGCAGTGTATTTATGGCTCTCATTCCACCAGTTTCTTGACTAGGGAGTGACCATTTGACAGGAAAGGTTGACAAAGAAATTTTAGATGACTTGCTGAACACGTTGCCCGTAGAGATAACTTTTGTGGACAAGGACGATACGGTACGATATTTCAACAAAAACGGCAGCAGGATATTCCCACGTTCTCCTGCTGTTCTCGGCAGAAAGGTTCAAGACTGCCACCCCAAGAAAAGCCTACACAAAGTAAACCAGATACTAGACGATTTCAAACACAACAGGAGAGATTCCGCTGAATTCTGGATAGATTTAGACAACAAAAAAATTTACATAAGGTACTTCGCAGTGAGGACCCAAAACGGAAACTACTTGGGTTGTCTCGAGGTGACAGAAGATATTACAGAAATTCAGAAAATAAAAGGAGAAAAAAGACTTTTGTAGAGCGTTTTAAAGGTCACTTTTTTCTCTTTTCAAAAGCTTCAGCGCAATGCGCACAGCAAAAGGTGTATTCCTTTCCATCGATAACCTTTTTGTAAGTTGCAAATACGCATTTGTCCGCAGGGACCTCAGCGTTGCACATTTCGCATTTCACGAAAGTTTTCATTTCTTTGCCTCCTTTTTATTTAGATAATCCTTTATAGCCGCATGCAAAGCGTCCGCGGCTAGATTAGAACAGTGCATCTTGATTGAGGGGAGACCGCCTAAGCTGTCCGCCACATCGCTCCGAGTGATCTTTAAAGCTTCTTCGATGGTCTTCCCCTTTGCAAGCTCTGTGATCATGCTGCTCGTGGCCACGGCTGCTCCGCAACCAAATGTCTTGAACTTGATATCTTTCAACGTGGCGTCTTCAACTTTAATGTACACAGTCATTAGATCGCCACAAACGGGATTGCCCACGGTCCCAACTCCGTCTGCATCTGGAATTTCGCCTACGTTTCGCGGGTTCCTGAAATGATCCATAACTTTTTCGCTGTACATTCATGTCACTTCAACATTTCTTTTGGGGTCAGGGGAGACATTGCCCTCAGTCTCTTCACCACGCCCGGCAACACCTCCAGCACATAATCCACATCTTCATCTGAATTCTGCTTGCCCATGGTGAAGACTAAAGACCCATGTGCCTCTTCGTGAGCCAAGCCTATCGCGAGCAATACGTGGGAAGGCTCCAAGGTTTTTGAAGTACACGCCGAACCCGAAGACACCTGAACGCCAAGCATGTCTAAATCCAAGATGAGGGACTCCCCTTCTATATAACTAAATCTGAGGTTGGCGTTGTTAGGAAGTCTATTAGTTGGATGACCATTCAGGTAGGAACGCTCAATTGTATCCCGAACGCCATTTATGAGCTTGTCCCGGAGCTTGCTCAATCGTCTGCCTTCGTCCGCCATTTCTTCTCGGGCGATCTCAGCCGCCTTACTCATGCCAACTATGTCCGGTATGTTTTCTGTACCTGAACGCAGCCCCCTTTCTTGGCCGCCGCCCTGTATAATTGGTTGAATTTTGACCCCACTTTTGATGTAGAGAGCTCCCATGCCCTTCGGCCCGTACATGTCGTTGGAAGAAATCGACATGAGGTCTATGTTTTCCTCTTTAACGTTGATGGGCACCTTCCCCGCTGCGGCTACAGCGTCCACGTGAAAATAGATTTGGTTATCGCGGGCTATCTTCCCTATTTCTCTTATCGGCTGAATTGTTCCGATCTCACCATTCGCGTACATGACAGATATGAGGACGGTTTTGTCAGTTATTTCATTTTTGAGTTTTTCAGGATCAACCATGCCTTGTTTGTCCACTGGCATGTAAGTGATTTCGAAACCCTGTTTTTGAAGATATTTACAGACATTTAGCACCGACATGTGCTCGATGGTAGTTGTGATTATGTGGTTTCCCTTCTCCTTATTTCGGTAAGCAACTCCCTTTATTGCTAGATTGTTAGAGTCTGTACCCCCTGAAGTAAAAATGACTTCTTCAGGTTTTTCTGCTCCGATTAGTCGGGCAACTTTTTCTCTGGACTCCATCAAGGTATTTCTGGCGTTTGCCCCAAAAGAATGGGAAGATGAAGGATTTCCATAATTTTCTGTAAAATACGGTTTCATTGATTCAAAGACTCTGGGATCTACGGGCATCCCGGCCGCATGATCCATATACACTTTTCTCATTCCTAAGTCACTTCTCCACTTTCTTAATCAAAAAATGAAATCGGTCTTTCTCCTTCCGTAATTCAAGGAGTTGATGCCCAAGTTTCTTAACTAAACGTTTTATGTCTTCCTCGGCAGCCGGATCATCAGCGATTACCTCTAAAACTTGGTCAGCGGCCAACTTGTCAATTTCCTGTCTTGTCCTGAAAACTGGCTCAGGACAGTAGAGGCCTAAACAATCCAGCTCTCGATCAGGCTTTTTCTGCGGAGGCAAAATAAAACCTACATATTTATTTCTAAGTTATCGCTTATCTCATTTTTCTTTTGGTGAATTGTTGCAGAAAGTCTTCCTAAGGCTAAACCAAGAGGGTTATGTCTGCATCCGAGGCAATGTCGAGGAAGGCTGCCGCGCCAGCGATCTCATCCACCTCAGGGATGAGGTCTTCCTTCTTTATGCCGAACATTTCCATAGTTGGACTGCAGGCGTAAATCTTCAACAATCCTGATGCTTTCATTCGTTTGAGCAATTCGTAGATTGTAGGGTACTTCATTTCTCCCAGCCTCTTTTTGAGTTGTTCTTCCATGTGTTTGTAGGTGACCGGTAGTCCAGCTTTTTCCAGAGCTCCCTTTACGAGCGTGTTGAGACCCCAGAAAGTGAAGTAGAGGTGAGTTTCCATGTCCATAGCTGTTGCGGTAGAACCAAGTATGAAAGCGCAATAGAGTCGGTCTAAAGTGCCACTATGAACTATTATCGCTAACTTCCTTTTTTCGGGCATAAATTTCATTCCTTTTCTATCTTCTTCAGTGGTAAATCACAGCAAATTAAGTCGCACACATCACAAGTACAGTCGCTATCGATAGTCACCACGAGGCCGCATTTTTCGCATTTATACTTTTCGCCTTTCTTCGCCATTTTTTATCCCCTGTTTATAAGTTTGTTCATTTTCATACTTAATTTTTTCCTTGGTGGTTCCCATTCCCTCAACGCCTTGCCCCACCAACCGCTCGATCAGCTGTTTTTTCGTCTGGAATGTCCCGGGTTCCCGAGTTGCTACACAAAACTTTTGAATCCCACCGGGCCCACCATCTTGAGAAACTTTTTACATTTGCGCGAGCACGATTAAACGGTGCCCCTGTGGTGTAGACCGGTCAATCATGCGAGCCTCTCGAGCTCGCGACCCGGGTTCAAATCCCGGCGGGGGCACCACGTGATTCCATGCGGCAGAAGGAAGAGGAGGAACTAGAGCGAAAGCTGCGAAAGAAGCGCAAGAAGTACCGCGCGGTCTATCGCAGGGCCCACAAGAAAGGGCGCTAGTTTTATTGCTTATTCGAGAGAGGTTTATTCTGCGGGGGTGCCCGAGTCTGGTCTAAGGGGCAGGACTTAAGATCCTGTGGCCGTAGGGCCTTCGCAGGTCCGAATCCTGCCCCCCGCACCATACATAAATCAAATAAGCGATGAGCAACCAGTGGAATAAGAGAAACCAAATCAAAGACTATTAATCCATAAAAGTTATATTGCCAAAAATTTCACGATTTGAACTGGGAGGAATTGGTTAATTTGAGGAAACAGGAGGTGAGGCAAGATGGGTAAGGGAGCAGCTGTTTTGCTTGTGTTGCTGTTGTTGGTAATCGTATTCCTAGCGGCTGCATGGCACTACGGGTACTTGGATATGGATGCTATAATAGAAGATATACAAGGTCTATTTGGATAAAAATTTTCCCAATTTTTCACTATTCGCTGAAGATGGAGAAAACGGCCGTCCCAGAAGGATATAGAGTAACCTCAGTCAGATTGTAAGCGTTCGATTGGTCCATTTTGCTTGCTTTACTTCAGACGCATTACCGATGCTATGAAAGTGTTAACTTAAGATACTTGCCTATTTTTGAAAGCTTGATATTTTCACATAGTCACATGAGAACCTTGAACAGATAACTTAAGAGCTAAGTTCCATAAAAGATGGTTAAGAACGGTGCAAATCGCTGGGTGTAAATGGCCAAAATTTTTGAAGTCGATCTAACAAGGCCGGGAATTATGGCAATTGCGGAGGCTGCGGCAGCGATCAGGACTGGTGGCTTGGTCCTCTACCCAACAGAAACCGTGTATGGCTTAGGGGCTGACGCCTGCTCGGACGAAGCCGTTGCGAAAGTTTTTGCCGCAAAGGCAAGACCGTTGGAGGACCCAATTCCTGTCGCAGTTAACTCGTTTGAGCTGGCCCAACAAATCGCCGAGTTAACACCCATCGCCGAGCTCGCTTTCAAGAAATTTTTGCCCGGGCCACTCACTGTGGTGGTTAAAGCAAAACCAAAAAAAATTTCAAAACTCGTAACCGGTGGCACTGAAAATATAGGGATAAGAATTCCTGACCATCCGGTTGTGCTCAAGCTCATCGAGTTTGTGGGTGGCCCGATCACAGCAACCTCCGCAAATCTCTCGGGAAAATCAGCGCCAAGTACAATAAGGGAGGCGCTCGAGCAGCTGGGCAAATGTGTTGATGCAGCGCTGGACTCCGGTAAATGCAAGTTGGGCACACCATCGACCGTTGTAGATCTCAGCTCTGGGCCCCCGCGGGTTCTGAGAGAGGGTCCAATATCGAGAAAGGAGCTCTCAACAATTCTCAAATGACTACTCTTGTTTCGACTGCTTTGCAATTGAAGCCGCGAAAACCCCTCCCCCGAACCCGTTGTCTATGTTGACAACCGCGATCTTGGGTGAGCATGTTTGAAGCATCGTCATGAGGGCACCTGTCCCCTTCAGCCCCACCCCATACCCGATCGATGTTGGAACCCCAATGACGGGCACATCAACCAAACTTGAGACGAGTGAAGGTAAAGTCCCCTCCATGCCTGCTACAACCACGATGGCCGCCACCCCTTGCTCGACCATGTGCTTAAGAGGTTCAAACAATCGGTGAATCCCAGCAACACCAACATCGTAAGCTTTCAGCACCTCACAACCCATCACTTCGGCCGAGACCGCCGCCTCCTCCGCGACCGGCACATCGGCTGTACCAGCTGCAAGCACCCCTATCTTCCCCCTCTTTGGGAAAAGGTGGCCCTTCTTTCTGACGACGACGGTTCTAGCCTTAGAATTGTGATCAACCTCAAAATCCTTCCGAAGTTCTTTTTGAATCAATTTGAGGTGTTCTTTACTCACCCGGGTTACTAGGGCGTAGCCGCTCGTACTCGCGAGAGCAAACGCAGCTTTAGCGACCGTTTCTGGGTTCTTTCCCTCTGCTAGCACCACTTCTGGAATCCCAATTCGGTGAATTCGCTCGACATCAAGCCTCGCTAGGTCGCCGATCCGCTTTATGTTGAGGGCCGCCAACTTTCGTTTAGCTTGCTCAACGGTAAGTTTTCCAGTCAATAGCGCATTGAGCACGCCTTCAACGTCAGTGATTAACTCCTTTCGACCTTTGGTCCCCATGAGACCACACTTCGTTTATTTTAGGTTGTGGGCTTTAAATTATGATGTGAAGAGGTCCGAGGGGACGAGTATGGAAATCGAGTTATTGGGAAAAAGTGTGAACGCGCCGAAATTCTTGGGAGTGCTCGAAAAAGAATTTGACTGGTTCATCTCCTACACCCTACTACTCGCCGAAAAACACTTCGAGGACCCGGAAAACAAGAAAATTTACATCGCGATCGTCCTCATAGGCGATTATCTCTGGGATCTCCACACCATCCGATTCGAGGAGGCCATCTATGAAAAGGATCGCACACGAAGGCGTAAGATAGCAACGCCTCCTCAAGTTGTAGTCGAGAAAGTACTCACTGAGCTCCGCGCAGCCTACGAAAAAGCGAAGGAGCTGCCAGCCCAGATAAAAAAGCGTCTGAAGGAAGCCCAAGAGCCTCAAACAAGAAAGTGATGTTACCTCGATAGTTCCTTTGCCCTTCTCGAGGCAGCCTTCACCGCATTTTTAAGCGCGTCGGCCACCTTTTGGTCTTCTAACACCTTGAGTCCCTCGATAGCCGTGCCCCGTGGGGTGCAGACCATCTTCATCAACTCTTCTGGCGTCTTTTCTCCACGCAAAATTGTTTCTCCTGCACCCTTCGCTGTCTGCGCGGCAAGCTTGAGCGCAACCTCGCTCGACAGGCCGAGTTCGATTCCAGCTTCTTGCAGAGCTTTCACGATAAAGTAGAAATATGCCGGGCCGCTCCCGCTCAGCCCCGTGACTGCGTCCATCAACTTTTCATCCACTTTGAACGTCGTGCCCACGCCAGCTAGGAGCTTCTCGACTAATTCCTCGTCTTCTCTCGAAGCTCTGGTGCCGAGCGAGAAGCAAGAAGCCATCTCCCCGACGAGCCCACAAATGTTCGGTATTACCCTTATCACTCGCGCGCGCGTCATAGCTTCAATAAATTTTGTCGAGACCCCTGCCGCGACCGAGATGAAGAGCTTGCCCTCGGAAACTTCCTCGGTCTTCTTTAGCACGGATTCGACGATATCGGGCTTCACTGCGATGAGCACAGCATCGCATCGCTTAACCAATTTTTGATTGTCACTGGTAGTTTCGATGCCGAGATTTTTTAATTTAGTTAGATTTTCTTCCCTGATGTCGCTTACAATCATCTCCTCAGCACGCAGAACCTTGGTCTCTAGTAAACCTTTCACCAAGGAACTGCCGAGATTACCGCAACCGACAACTCCAATTTTCATCTCACTCCCGCATCCATATCGTTCAATGATATTAAAGTGCTAACCTCGGAAGCTTTTTAGATTTCAGGTGCCAGTTTTAATCGAGCCGCCGTAGCTCAGTTGGTAGAGCGCCACCTTGGTATACCGTACAAAAAGGTGGAGGTCGCGAGTTCAATCCTCGCTGGCGGCTCTTCCAAATTGTGTGAAAAAAGGCAAGTGCTTTAAATACTGGCACATAGAATAGAGTTTGGTGAACCTGTGACGTGGTTGGAAGGGTTAATTATTTCCATAGTTTTTATCGTCGCCATATTTCTGATATCCGCGATAAGGATCCTGCGGGAGTACGAGCGGGCGGTGAAATTCAGGCTGGGCAGGTTCGTAGGCATCAAGGGGCCCGGACTTTTTTTCATCGTGCCTGGAATTGACAGTCTCGCCAAGGTAGATCTCCGCGTCATAACCTTGGACGTTCCAAAGCAGCGAATTGTGACCAGAGATAACGTAAGTGTCGATGTGGATGCGGTGGTTTACGTGCGCGTCTTTAAACCCTCAGATGCGATTATGAAAGTTGCGCGTTATCTCACTGCCACAAGTTTATTGGCTCAGACCACGCTCAGAGATGTCCTCGGCAAAATAGATTTGGATGCTTTGTTGACCAAGCGAGAAGAACTCAGTAAAAATATTCAGATATCTTTGGACAAAGCTACTGATCCATGGGGTATGAAGGTAACCGCGGTCACCATAAGGGACGTCACCATACCGGCCGAAATGATGCGTGCGATCGCCAAACAGGCAGAGGCCGAGCGAGAGAGGAGGTCTAGAGTGATTATGGCTTTAGGAGAGGCCCAAGCCGCTGCCAAGATGGCTGAAGCCGCAAAACTGTACGAGAAAAATCCCGCTGGCATGAGGCTGAGAGAACTACAAATGCTGATTGAAGTCGCTAGGGAGAAAAACCTCATCGTCGTCACCCCTACCCAAGCGGGGACGCCACTGGGCGAGGTAGCAGGTTTAGTGTCCGCACTCAAAAAAAGAGGAAAAGGATGAGTTAAGTTTTCCGGCGTTTACGGTGTTTTACCACGATTAGCTTTATGCCCCGTATATCCTTCACTACAACTTTCTCACCCGTCTTGATACTAACCTTGGAAACCGCAGTCCATAGTTCCCCTTTCAGCCTGACGAGCCCTTCGGGAGCGATGTTGGTGGCAGCAACACCGATCTTCCCAATCAACTCCTCTTTGCCAACCGCAACAGGCTTCTTCATGGCACGCCTCGCTAGCACGATGAAGATGGCGAAGACGGCGAGCAGAGCTATCGCCATTCCCTTCGCAACGTTGCCCGCGACCTCGACCCACGGCTCCTTGTCGATCATCATCAGGCCCAAGAAGAGGGCAACCCCACCGCCGATCCCGAAGACGCCGAAGCCGGGCGTGAAGAGTTCGGTCGCAATCAGCACCACTCCAAGCAGAATCAGCGCGACCCCGACGTAGTTTATTTCGAGTACTCCCAAACCCCAGAAGGCCAGCAGCAAACATATCACGCCAGCTATGCCGGGGACCCCTATGCCCGGGGTGGTTATCTCGGCTAAGATGCCAAGCAGTCCGGCGATGAACAAGATGGAAACTATGTTTGGATCGCTGAGCACCCTCAACACTTTTTCGAAGACGCCCATCTCGAGAGTTTCTACCCTAGCTCCGGATAAGCCAATGTTGTCCAATATCTCGTCGACGCTGCTGGCGCGCAGCTCTATTATCCCGTTGTCGAGAGCTTCCTGAGGCCCCATCGTTAAATTTTGGGCTACGAATAACTCTGCGACATTTTTGGGCCGTCCTCGTTGATCGGCTACCTCCCCTATCCACTCCGCCATAGCCGCGGTAACTTTTGGGTCCTCTGGCCTCGGTTGCGCGGCCCCGATTGTTGTTCCGTTGTCCATGGCCGCGATATCGGACGCTAGAAGGATGAAGGTACCAGCGGAGTAAGCCCATGCCCCTCGTGGCGTGACCCAGACAACGAGCTTCACCTTCGCATTCAGCATTCGATCGACGATTTCCTTCGTCGCCGAGAGCAATCCACCGGGCGTGTTCATCTTTATTATCAGCGCAACGTTGTCTCGCTCGGCCCGGTCAATTGATTTCCTGATGAAGTTCGAGATGCCGGCGTCGATCGTCCCGTCTACCTCTATTACATAGACCGCCCCTTGCTGAGCTTCACCCAAGTGGACAGTTGCTACGCAGCCAAAAATTATCAGAAAAATCGCGAGCACGAAAATTCGCTTGTTCATCGGCTCGCCACCCGCTTGATGTCGCCCTTGCCAGGTGGTAGCGCTCGCTCAAGTTCATCCAGCGAAACCTCTACCCCCCCGGCCTGCAAACGCGCCCGGACTTCACGTGCAAGCTCGGATTTCTTTAACCCTCCTGGGACGACCCTGACAACAGTCTGCGAATGTTTTTTAATCGCGCTCAGAGGGCCGCACGTGATCACTGGTTCACCATTAACCATCACGACACCAACGGCCGCCTCGGTTGGAACTTTTAGAAAGTTGCGTTTGCCCCGGATCATATAGCTTCCCTTTGGCAGGTATGTGCCGGACGGTGCTCGCTTCGAAACTTGCTCGGGCATCACCCAGTAGACATCTAGTTCCCCCAGTCCCTCCCGCCATGCCCGCGAGTGCATCTCCGCGAACTCCGCTGCCTCCCTGAGGGTAGTTTCAGGTACTTCCTTACCTGCTGCCTTGATCACGACATGGGGTGCACCAACTATATCGGCGTGCAGGTATCGATCGCCAGCTTCCATGTGCTTCTCAACAACCTCCTGATTGGTCTTCACATCTCGCCCCCCAATAACCAGCATGTCGTCGGACGAGATGAACCATCTATAACGCTCAAACCACTTCAGTTTCCTGCGCTTGCGTGGCATTGTAACCTTGAGCTCGGGCATGCCAACGGTGAGCAATCGGTCAAGCTCCCGCCTTGTCTGCTCCATGGCATCCTTCGCCCCCGCTGCTTTTTCCGCTGATTTCTTGTATCGCTTGTACAACCGCGACGCGTTCTCGAACGCGGATAGACGGAGGTCGAGGAGAATACGTTGCCCAGCTAGCTCGAATTCAACTTTTGCAGCCTCGGGGTCAACTTTTCTGATGACCTTTGCCCATAACTCCCCAGCCGCTTTAGCTTCATCTATTGCTCCGATCGCCGATTGCCATCCCCTCACGTGCCTAAGCTTCCCCAAACGGTCCATCACATCGTTTATCTGCACATGATGGATAGCGGCGAGATCTGCCTTCCGCTTGGCACTGCTGGACTTCGCATAGAGGTCCGCAAAGTGTTTTTCCTGCTCCACCAGCCGCCTGCGAAGCTTATTAAGCCCCCCTTCAAAGCACTTCCTCTGTTTCTCTACCGCTGAAGTGACTGCGAGAATGCTGAAATATTCATCAAGGGCCTCTCCAAATGAATCAAACCTTTTCACCTGCTTTCCTATGTGCGTCTTGAAATCAAACGGTAGAACATCTACAGGTTTACCATCACCATACACGATATGAGCCGCTGGTTCCTGTGCGAACAAGCTCTCGATGGATTTAAGTATCGCCATGAGTTCCTGTTCGGAAAGTTCGCTGGGCCTGCGACTTTTCGCCACCGCAGCTCGAGCGCATATCTCCTCGGCAAGCGGACCCCCCACGTTCAGATTTATCGCTAGGGCTCGCACCACATCTGGAGCCCCCCCGAGAGCACGACGCAATCCCTGAACATCCAGCTTCCGTATGTCAACGCCCTTCGTTGGGGGGTGAAGATATCTTTCGCGAGGCCTGAGCACGCGATGCCGCCATACTTCAACTCGATAGGGTAGGATAATATCGAGCTGGGCGTTGCAGAGGATTAGGTTCCCTTTACTGAAGAGTTCCAAGATGAGGACGCATTTCTCCTTTCCAGAAAACTTGAACTCGATGATACGTTCTAAATCGGGCTGTTCAACTACTGTCAGTTGAGCACCAACCAAGTGCTTGCGCAAAAACATCGCGTAGGCACTCGGTTTTTTTGGGGTTTTATATCTTCTGCTCGTGAGATGGGCCCTACAACCCGGCTCGAGAATCAGGTCTTGGCGCCCCTTGTCTGGCGAGCGCAGCCGCAGGAGGAAAACTCCGTCTAACTCGTACACGTTATCGACTCGACCACCGATAGCGTTTTTAAGCTCTCGGGTGCAGACCATAATGTCCAAGCAAGACACAGATAACTTCATGCCATCACCGGGTGTATAATATGGAACTCGTGGCTAAAATTACCCTCCTGTTTGCGGGCTGGGGAGCGATAGCCGGTTGCATCTCGGGGGTTCTACCGCGGGACCTACCGCAAGACCAAGGTAGCTTAGCGCTCCTTGCGATCTTTTTCTTTCTCTTTTATATTTCATATAAGCTGGCACCCAATGCCCTAAATATCTCCCCTGAGGAGTTCCCAGGTGGAAAGTGGACTGGATGGGTCGCGTTCAAGAAAGGATTTTGGGGATTTTTCATCATGTGGTTGATCCTGTGGATATTAATTCATACCATTCTAGTCTCTGGGTAAACGTCCTGATTTTTCCCATCCCATTCGCTATTTTTTATCTAAATCCCGCGAGAAGACCTCATTTATAAGGTTTATAAATTACTTTCGGCGACCTCTTTCCCCGAAAACCGCTTGAACAACGTGAACCGAACATGTAACGGAGGGGCCGAAATGGTCGAGCAAAAACCGCTTGAAGGATTTGCTGAGAAGAAGATAAAAATCATAGCAGATCATCGCGAGGTTCCGTCCGGCATCGTGGACGAACTCATGCAACTCGGCGTCGAGGTTGAAGCACGCCAGCTTGACGTTGGTGATTTCATCCTGTCAGATCGAGTAGGGGTCGAGAGAAAATCCGTTGGAGATTTTTTGCAGTCGATCGTCGACAAACGGCTCCTAAGTCAAGCCAAGCAGTTGCGCGAAACCTTTGAGCGCCCGGTGCTCATCTTGGAGGGCAGAAGTTTGTATTCGCGAAGAAAGATTCACCCGAACGCGATTCGCGGTGCACTTGCCGCGCTTGTCGTGGAGTTCAACATTCCAATATTACCGACTCGGGATGGAAAAGAAACGGCGCTAATCCTCGTCGCCATCGCTAGGCGCGAACAGGTGGAAGAGGCCCGAGAGGTCGCGATACGTGGTGAACCCAAAAGTTTGGCCTTGCCCGAACAACAGCGATTTGTAGTCGAAGGACTGCCCGGTGTATCGGCTGTGCTCGCCAAGCGGCTGCTCGAACACTTCGGTACAGTTGAGCGGGTGATGGCAGCATCCGAAGATAATTTGCGGCAGGTGCGCGGCATCGGACGTGAAAAAGCCAAAAAAATAAAGCTAGTGCTTAGCAGCAGGTATGAAGGTTCTGAAACCTAGCTCTTGAGACTCCCCAAGAATGAATTCGGGAATTTTCTCACTACAACTTTTTTAATTTCTATTGGTATTCGTATCCTTGGTCGCCCTGCACGATGCAGTTCACACACGACCTATTCTCTTTTTTATACTCTGAAGCCTCTCCGTTGCTTCTCCAGGCTTTTTCTTCTTGCGCTTTTTGACCTTTTTCTTCACTTTCTTTTTTATCCTTACCCTCAAAACCCGCTCCTTATCTTCGAGTTCCGCCATCCTGCTATCGTACTTCCCCATCAACTCATCGTAGGTGCCCCTGCTTATGGAGCCATTTTTGAAGTATTTTACGGCAGCCTCTTTTTTGAGTCTTAGGGTTTCCTTCCTTTCTTCCAGCACCATCTTTAATCTCTTTTTAGGCGAGGGGGGATTTAGGCGGAATGACGCGACGACCACCGCTGCCGCAATTATCGAAAAAATGCCCACCAATAAAATCAGCGGGAAGGTGGTCGGTGTATATACCTTCACTCGGAAAGATTTTATTCCCTCCTCGTTCCCAGCCGCGTCCGTGGAGTGGTATTCGATCGTGTGCTCGCCATCGCTCGAAATCACGAACGTGTGTCCCGTTTGCCACTCGTTGTTATCGATTCTGTATCTTGTTGACTCAACACCATAGGCGTCCGTACTGGTTAGCGTAACCACAACCGAGCCCTTGTAACCATTAGCGTCCAGATCTCCCGACAACGAATGAGTGGTGTTTGGTGACATTTGATCTAAGATTATCGAACTAACTGATGGTTGACCAATGTCGCCAACGTTGTCCCTGGCCCTGATGTAAATATCCTTGGAACCATCGGGTACTTTTAACGTATAAGATTTCGACGTCCGATAAGGTTCCCATTCAATCCATATCACTCCGTTGCTTGAAAACTGCATCTCCACCGCATATAGCGCGGAGATAGTCAACTCGACACTCGTGGAGTTCATGTATTAACTCCCGGATTCAATTTCAAAACTCAAAATCTTCGGGGCGCTCGACTTTGCGATGAAGCTCCAAGTCGATGACCAATCCCCCAACCCTGCGGCGTTTGTCCCCCAAACCCTCCAGTAGTAGTGAGTTCCATACGATAACTTTTCAGTTTCGGAGAAGGTCACATTCGAATCCATCACAGTTTTGGTGCACACGATGTTTGAAAAATTGTTGTCAGTCGCCACTTGCAGCTTATGGGATGTAGCGCTTGCGGCATCGGCCCAGTCAAAGGTTGGCGTGAGGCTATCTATGGCTATTCCGTTCTCCGGTGAGATTAAAGTGGGGACAGCTGGAAGTATCAGTTCAGTTATCTCTAGCTCAACATCTGTTCTTTGAGTCAGACCATCGCATTCGCCAATTATTCGGTAAGTAAACGTGCCGACAGTTGCGGTGGCCGTCGTCTCAAAAGTTAAAGTACTATCAAAATTCGGAGAGCCAGAGGATGGGAGAAACATCTGAGTGACCCCTCCTGGATCAGTCCCCAACCATCTGCCGGTCAGCGACACGGGTTCTGCCATCCCAGAGGTAAGCATGACATGAACAGTTGTTGATACCGAGCTGGCCTGCTGGACCGTGAGGCTGCTGGGGGATGCGTTTATCAAGAAGTTGAATGGTGTATAGTTGACTACCGCCCATATTTCTGAACACTTCATATTTTCACCAGCACCTAAACTTGACGCTCTTATGCCAGCTTCCAACGCTGTTACTTGTGCTTTAGTCCATGGCAGACCAGTCTTAGGATTATTTTCCCAAACATTGGGGTAATCAGTAAAATCCTTTTTGGATATTGCTATTTCTGCACTCTCATAATCTGTGCCGTCAGTTCTGATGAGAATAACAGCCTTAGCACTTTTAGACGTATCCGCCTTGGCCCTTACATACACGATAACATTGTCGATTGTGGCTGTATCGGGGAAGGTTGGGTCTTGCAGATTTACTGTTTCTTTTAAAAGTGTATTTTCAGTAACGTGAACATAAGTAGCATCTGACCCGTCTGAAGTTGCATCATAATGGGTGGTACCGACAAGAGTCCATTGTTGATAAGTTCCTCCTGCATTGGGGTTTAACGTACCAGTGTCAGCGCAAACAGGCACGGGCAGTGTGATCAGGCACGCCAAAAAAGACATCGCTACTGCAGCTACCAGCAAAAGCGCTGCAGACGGCCCCCGTGATTTACTAGTCCGTCTCAGTTCCTCTATCCCCTTCCAAGGTTACTCCGGCACCCACAGAGATATCCAGATTTTCCACCATACACATGTTCGCCATCACTATTTTAGTTCCCCCTTAATACCAGTAACAAATAACCGCAAAGATTTATTGCGCATCAAACCCTGCCAATTAGGGGTCAAACAACTTGATCGCTTCATTTATGTCAAATTCGCCAATCTCTTTCAAAAATTTCTGGTGTAATTGTGTTGACCTTACCGCCTCTTCTCCAGTTTTTTAACCAGCTCGGGTTGATTATTTTGTTTAATGGCAGACCCTCCACGTAGAGGCGCAGGGTCTCTACGATAACCTCTTTTGGATATGTCATTCCCTCGAATCCGTCGTGCTCGATGAACCATCGCTTGCAATCTAGGCACCTCCACTGTTGTTTGGTGATGTACTTGCGTTTTCGCTTGCCTGCTTTTACCACCCGTTCTGAATTACAGAATGAGCACTGCATGAGTCAACATTGGATTTTTACTGTAAAATAATATTCTATTTAAGGAAATAAAAATACTAATAAAGGAAAGAGATAATTAATATAAACTGAGGTTCAAAAGATTGAGGGGGTGGGGATTTGGAAAAGCTGGCAAAAACCGGCATCAAGGGTTTGGATGAATTTTTAGGTGGCGGAATCCCCCGAGGAACGTCCATACTTTTGCTTGAAGAACCGGGGACAAAAGGTGCAACTTTCGCCATGAAAATCCTTTGCGAAGGTCTGGCAAAGGGTGAATACGGCCAGTTCGTTTCTTACAACCAGCCACCTCCTTTTGTCAGGTCGATTGCCGATGACCTCGAATTTAACGTGAGACCATATGAGAAGGCGGGAAAGCTACAAATAATCGATGGATACACGCCAATCGCCGGGTTCAAACAGACTCCGACAGATGTGGAGCACATCATAGATGACATAAGCGATTTGAGCAAAGTCCACCGAACCCTTACCTTGGCTAGAGCCTCTCTGGGCGAGAAAGCAAATAACAACTTAAGATTTGTCCACCAAACCTTTTCTGCACTGATGCTCTTTGCGGGAGATGCCCCTGTTTTGAAGCTCATGAGGCACCTAACCGTGGCAGCCAATCTTCAGGGGAGCATAGGAATTTTCATGTTAAATTCGAGCTCGCATAGTCCAACGACCGTGAGCTGGGCGACGGATTTTGTCGACGCTGTATTCGAACTATCATTGAAGGGGAAAGAAAAATACCATCGCTGGCTAACAGTTAAAAAAATGCCGGGAATAAATTACGTCATGAAACCAACCCCATACAAGTTAACCCACAAGGGAATTACTTTAAAGGGTTGGGGAATTACTTCAGAAGGTTGATATTCGCCGCCCCTTCCCATGATTACTTGAACGCTTGGCTAACAACACATAATTTAAGTTCTACTCAACCTCGAAAATACGTTCTCCAGGAAAGACTTCTAGGCCTTTATCGGTTATGTGGAAGGGCACGATTTTGTTTACGTGCTTCGCTCCCCTCAACTTTAGAATTTCAACGGCCCTCATTCTTATATCTCGCACCTTGCCGTAGTAAAAGACAAAGACACCATCCGCGAGAAATTCTTCCACGCCAGTTCTTGAGTATCTTCTCGGGGCCTCCTCCGGCGATTTCTCAAATGTGATATAAAGGCATTTATGTTCGTTGCAGGCCGTGTTATAAAGGGTCTGCAAGCAGAAAATCGCAAGTTCATTATTTTATTGGCAGCGTGAAAAAGAATGTCGAACCTTTCCCCAGTCTACTCTTCACTCCTATTCTTCCACCATGCGCCTCAACGATTATCTTGCATATGCGCAATCCCATACCAGCACCTGGAACGGAGTACTCTACCTGGAAGAACTTTGCAAACAGCTTGGGCATGTCCTTCTTGGCTATTCCTATGCCTGTGTCCTTTACCTCGACTAAAATATTATCTTTCTTCTTTTTGGCCTCAATCGTGACCCTGCCTCCTTCCGGGGTGAATTTAATTGCATTGTCGATCAAATTAGCCATGAGCTCCGTCAGCTGCCATTCATCGCCCCTGATCAACGGCAATTCGACTATTTTTTGAGTGAGGGTAATCCGTTTTTGATTGGCCAACAGTTTCATCCTTTTAACCGTATTTCGAATGGGCTCCGCTAGTTGCAAATTTTTCATCTCAGGTTTTATGCGCCCCGATTCCAGCCTAGATGTATCTAAAATTTTATCGATCGAACCCCTAAGACGCTTCAGCTCTTGAGAAATGGTATTCACTGCATTCTCTTGTTTTTTGGTAATTTTTCCTAATTTTTTACTACCCATTAACTGCAGAAAGCTGTTTATGGAAGTCAGCGGGGTTTTCAACTCATGTGAGGTCATGTCGAGAAATTCATCTTTCATACGATCCAGTGCTTTCAATTCTCTGTAGGCCTTTTCCAATTCGGCGGTTCTTTCCCTTACCCTTCGCTCCAATTCTTCCTTGCTCAAGAAGGCTAACTTTTCTTTTTCCAGCACACCGTCAGGCATTGCTTCGCTGATTTCTAAAAAAGTTGCCAATAAGTCGAACTCTTTGGGCATCTTTTCGAAGATATTTGAGTAAAAAGCATTTTCCGTGATTTTTTTCACACTACCAAAGCCTATATCTTTCTGGATAATGGGAAAACAAACACTCATTGCAGCGGAAGAGGTGGATATTACCTCCTCAACACTCTTCTCGGCGGGTAATCCCTCAATGCCCCCATAGAACTTGCTGAGATCCACCGTTCCATCTTCGGCTATTTTGACCCCAATGATTATTGGTTTTCTCTCGATGAGTTCTCTGAGCTGATTTTTAATCACTTCGATAGTTTCAGGCGTGCATTGCCTTAAAAGTGACTCAAGGACATCTTTGAACACCATGAATGCAAAGGTTTTCGCTTTACCATGTGTGGCTATACCACTCGGTAGATGGAGCAATATTCCACGTTCGTATAAGAGTTCATCATATTTACCAAGCGGTACCCCGACTCTCCCTAAGATCCCGTCGTGCCGCTCGATTCCCACCTCTCTTATTACTGTTACTGCCATCGCGGTTGCACGGTCGTGCGAAGTGACGGTGCCGTACAAGTCGATAAGCCCTGAAGTAAGGCTTGAAAATGCCTTTAGTAACTTAGGCTCAGATTCTTCCTCGCTTGTTCTTCCAAGATTCTTTAACACCGCATCCGCGTTTATCGTGTTTTCCTTTGACCAACCTCCTTTGAGAATTGGGTGGTCCTCCACACACTTGTCAAATATCTTTTTAATTGCTTTGATATCACAAATAAGAATCATACGACTCACTAATCTATCTGTTAACTCAGCGTAGGTTTCAAGCAAAATTACTTGTTTTTTAAAAAGCTTTTTCTCGGGCCCCACTAATTTAAATTTTGGCATGCTGGTAATTTTTAATACTTCTCTACCAGCTAATGCTCCAAAAATAGACGAGATGAAAGTAGATATCGATAAACCCAAGATAAATACCTCCTGTCCGGTTTTGATATATACATAGAGTAATATCCAGACAAATGTCGCAAAAAGAGCGGAACTCACAATATACTTCCGAAGTTTGGAACTTATCGGTAAGTAATTTACTAGAAAGCACATTATTGACATTGTTCCAATACCAAATATTGCAAGTACGTCAACCAACATGCAATTTCCTCCTAAGAATGTAAACTACACAGATAGATAGGGCCCCGCCGATAGACGGATAAATGAAAATGATCCATCCATATTCGTCGAGAGTCCCACCCAGATATAGGAAGAGAATCCCTACAGATAGTATTGTGCCACCAATGAAGCCCAATCCTATAGGCAACAAAAGCTTAGGAAAGCGAAGTAATTTCAGGGCATTGAGGATCTTGAGACTGGAGTAAGCGGCAACCAGAAATCCAAAACTTATAAACAAAATAACCAATAAATCAAACATTTTTTTCCTCCTTTCGTTCTTTAGGGTTACACCCCGAAGACATTTTGCACGTTTTGCAAATAATTGGTTGCGATAATTTTTCTTCTCTTCTCATCATCAGACACTACCTGCACCCAACCAATATCTTAAGGTTAGGTCTAAATTTAAATTATTGTTTTAAATCGACCCCAATATTATTCCGATAGGAAATATAAGTGTTGGTAACGTGGATATTTCAAAATATTTTCTTCCTGTTACCTTACCAAAGTCTTTTTGAAAATAGAAAAGACACAGAAGAGTAATAATGGAACCGATTATACCCACGATCAAGTAAAAGATATTCATACGGCCAACGAAATATGCTAAGAAAAACAAAAAAATGGCGAATAGTCCAAAAAAAGCTGCTATGTAAAATGATTTCTTAACACCTATCTGCATAGGAAGCGTAATGCGTCCGGACTTTTTATCTGAGCCCATATCAATAATATCGGCAACATTTTTCGCAGTCATATGCGGAGAACCTATAAGCAAAGACATGGGTATGAGAATGGGGTCATACCTCCACCCAACTGCCGCTGTCCACCCGCCTAAGAATGCTATAATAACTACGGTGGCTAATGTAATACTTGCTAAAATGCCTCTTGTATTCGTTTGAATAGGGGGGGCAGAAAAGATGTAAGTGTAAATAAGAGCAATTGTCGCGAAAATTTTAGCAGGGAGATTCAGAGGTATGATTAAGATTAAGAGTACTGCAATAATGTAATCCAAACCGATAATAATTTTGACTTGCTTTAAAGTTAACAATTTCGCAGGAATCGGCGCGCTTGGCCTGCCAGTTTTATCTGATTCTCTATCGATGTAGTCATTTATTGGGTGGGCTACGCACTGTATAAACCAGAATAAGAGACCTACCTTCAACATTAGAACCAAATCAAACACGCCGGCTAAGGAAATCCCAGCAATAGAAATAAGAAATGCCATTACAGAAAGCTGTGGCCTGTGTATCCAGATCACTCCCTTCGCTATTTTCTTCATGTCGTATTCTTGCATTTGATTACCTGCTCCGAAAACAGCTTGTCGAAGAAAGAGCGGTATTTCCTCCAGAGCTCTTCGCCTTCCTTCAACCTAATCACCCTATTTCAATGACCGATTTCGCGTTCGGATGTGTTCTCCATCTTAGTTTGATGAACCCTATATAACGTTAACGAACTTTTCGTCACACGCCATATTGTAAATTGTTTATACCTTGATCTCCTTCATTTCTCTCCCTATGTTTGCTAATTGCCTGTTCGAAAAGCTGCCTGGGTCTATCGTGACCAGCAGATTGGATTTGCTTTTGGTCATTATCTTCTTCACCCCTTTCAACCAACCCATCACTCGCTTGAAACCATTCGCCATCACCATGGAGTCTATACAATCGACAAACACCACGCCCTTTCCCTTTCCAAAGAATCCAGAGATCGTGGTAGTGAGTTCGCCAAGTTTGTTCGGAGGTATACTTTTCCCTTTCGCATATTTCTCGAAAGTCACCCAAACAATGGACACTCCTTCCAACCCATAGGTCTCCCTGACCTCCCGCGGATTTGTGACCGTGAGACATAAGGCCCTAGTGTATTTCGTCAGTCCGGTGAAGAATTTGTAGCTCTTCTCGACTCCCGCTCCCCTGATGAAGTAGATGATGCCCTCCTTCAACCGGTATTCATCGGGCAACTTGATGCTTTTGAGGATATTGTCCAAAACACTTTTAGGTAACTCAAAATCTTCAGGCATTGCATCCATAATCCCGTAGGTAGAAAAGAAGCCACTATGTTTGCGGACCATTCTCTTTAACCACTCATCAGCGGCTTTTCTAGATTTTTTCATCGTAGCTAAGTATGTATCAATGAACACACTTTTGTAATGGGCTCTTGTTTCGACCGCCCAATCATGCTCTTCAAGATATTCCAGAGTTTTTTCTGCCGGTTCCAGCAAATTCAAAGAATTCAACTTATTTGAATTAAAAATTATTTTTTCCTCTTTAACAGAAACAATTTCGTTTAACCCGGTTACTCTCAGGAATTTATTAAATTCTACCAAGTCTTGACCAAGTTCCTTGCCGGGAGCCTCCTGCAAGAGCTTGTTTAGGAGCAAAGGATAACCAAAGTAGATTTTTGAGGGAATTGTAATTTTTTCCGTAGGCAGGGATATAGCGTAGGCAACGAAAAGGAATGCTGTGGCCAATAATATCCCGCCAAGCGGTGGAAATGCGGGGTTCATACTTATGGCAACGTTTGTTATGCCCATGCCAATGCCATAGAGAACACCATAACCTACCAAGATAAGAACGTATTTTTTTCTTAAGATCCGCACCAAGGGACGCCTTGATCTAATAACTAAAATAATGATCGTAGCAAGAAGATAGACACCGCTGAAAATAGAATAAATCATCATCCAAGGGCTATAAAACGTATATGACCATCCATAGATAGTCCAAACGGTCCCGAATGGCGCGAGTGCAAATAGACTTATTCCCATGATAAATGCTGGAACTGCGAGGAGAGGATAGTACCATTTTTCGTCTTTAATATAAAGGATTGCGGAAATGAGGAATCCTTGGATTAATGGAGAAACAAACATTACTAGCCTAAATATATCTTTTGATAAAGCCTCAGTCGATACATTTCTGTGAAGGAATACAAATAGAGCCCACATTGAAACTGAAAACCCAAATGCGAAGAAAAATTGACATGTGCGGCTCTTCATTCGTTTGCTAAAAACGTACGTTGAAATCAATAAGGCGAGTATGAAGCCGATGAGATACTGTACGCTCCATAGGTTTAAATAGAAACTTGGTAAGGTTACACCTCCCTCAACATATCCGCAATTTCAATCTTTTCTGGTGGAATAATTTTAGGTGGTTTTATCTGGCCCATCGCTGACCCATCTTTTGACTTTTTCATAGTATACCTCAGAAACGCACCTTTTCTCAGGTACTCTACCTTTATAGCTTCAGAAGGATTTTTTATTTTAAAGCCTTTTACATAATCGTTGAAATCGGGATAAGTTTTAACTAACGCATTAAAGATACGTTTTTCAGCCTCCCTCTCCGAGCATTTCCATGTTTTTTCCATCATAACACGAATTTTTTCCTTGGGTTTTACCTCTTTGATTATAGCCCACTTATCTGTTGATGAGAGCCCCGCTCTTTTTAGTGCATTTAGTGCTATATCGTGGGTCATCCTAAACCAGCCGTAAATATTCAAGATGTCCACAGTTCTACCCTCAAAATCGAAAATCGGGGCCCCATCGTAGAAATCTACTACTTTTAGCAAATCTCCGATTCGATATCTCATGGTCATAGAACCAAAGGGTGTTCCTATAACTTCATAGACATTTCCTTTTGATAGCTCGTCTATTTCTTTAATTTCCCCTTTCTCGGTGAGAAATTCGTAGAAGCCAGTTCTTAAGTCAAACACCAAGCCCGATTTTCTATCGAAACGTCCATGTGCTCCGAAGCCCAATTCCGTGCTACCGTAGCTATTCAAATATTCCACACCAAGTTCATTCTTAAAAAAATCGAGATAAAGCTTAAGGTCAACCCCTCCCCCAGCTATGCCTTTTAAGGGCATCAATTCGCTCATCTTTTTACATTTTTTACTTCTTATTTTACACTTAAGCCAAATGATAAACATGATCAATTTCAGAAAACCAAAATTCATCGACTGGTAGTACTCTTTGAAAAATGATTCCTTGTCTGAGAGGTATTTATAGGTAAGATGTACTCCTGCTGGTAAGCCGCCAAAGTAATCTATCCTCGCACCTTTTTCTATCGCTTTGAGTCCAAGCATGACCTTTTTTCTAAAATTTAGGATATTATCTGTGACCTCAAGTGGTGGAATAGGCTCTAGAAAACCTAAACTGCGTACGACAATATACCCGCTTATGTATGGTACAGGAGGACCAACGTTCAGCACTCGATCACCTTTCTTTATCTTCGTCGTGCCCCGCTCGTCGGTGCAAGCGATGACAGCCGCAGCCATGAGGCTATTCCTAATATTTTCCCAAAACTCCTCTCCGTGTGCAAACCACTTGCTCTCACCAGTCGTGCCGCTGGTCTTCGCGCAAAAAGCGTACTTGTCTACCATCCATCCATCAAGCATTGGTGCCACTTTTCTACTAATCCTGTCGTAGTAGTCCCACAGTATCTCTCCTTTCCTCTTCGGCACAGTTTTACTCAATCTTTCTATCCTAGCCCCGAAGTCGTGGAGTATCGGGTAGTCATCATAAGTTGTTAATGGCACATCCCCCAGATTTTTTGCTCCTCCCGGACACAGCTTTTTTGCCATTTTCGTCTTCTTCCATTTCTCAAAGTATTTTTGCATTTGATTGTTGTTATATTCCAACTGCTCCGAAAACGGCTTGTCGAAGAAAGAGCAGTATTTCCTCCAGAGTTCTTCACCTTCCCCCAACCTAATCACCTCAAGTCAAATAACATCTATTTTTACCCTTTTAAAGCCTAATATAGCGCAGATAACCCCCACCAAAGTGCATTTTCATGACCAATTGCTCAAATTTCAACAAATTTTTGATAAAATTGAGCTATTATCAAAATTGAACCAAAGCCTAGAACAAACAGATAAGTTTTCGCCGCCGCAAATCAGGTCAAGCTCCTCGGATCGACTCGAGCGGTAGTGCCGTACCTAACCCTGGGTTTGCTCACAAACGGTAACCCTGAAATTTCCAATTTTCTCCATTTATCTACAAATCTTCTTTACCCTTCTAACCAAATCCTCGTTATCAAATGGCTTCGCTATGTAATCTGCGATATTCAATTTACGTAACTTCTCCTTTCCTATCCCACCAAATTGCGCAACGGTGAGAAATACTACCGGGAGGGACATTAATCTGGGATCTTTTCTAATTTTTGAACACAATTCCCTACCATTCATCTCGGGCATGAAGAAATCCATTAAGATTAAATCGACCAATTCATTTTTCAATTTATCCAGACATTCCGGCCCATTTAACGCGGTCAGCACCTTGAATCCTTCGGCTTCTAGGGTAATTTTTACTGCTTCACAAATGTTGGGCTCGTCATCAACAATCATTATCTTCTTTGGCATTTTTCACCCCAATATAAATTTTTTTTATGGTATTTAAACTAATGTCTTGCGAAAGCATCATCTATCCGATCTAGTGCCCGTTGGATATTCTGTATCGAGGTGGCATAGCTGAAACGCACATGCCCCTCACCATAGGGACCGAAGCCGCTGCCGGGCACCGCGGCAACGCCCGCCTCGCGCAACAGAAATTCGCAAAAATCCAAGGATGAAACTCCCGGTTTTTTGATGCTGGGGAATACGTAGAAGGCACCCGCAGGTTTTGTGCATTCAAATCCATCGATCGAGTTTAGCCCCTTGACGATTGCATCTCGACGCTTTCGATATTCATCGCGCATCTCACGAACGCAATCCTGAGGACCGCGCAGAGCCGCTACGCCCGCAGTTTGTACAAACCCCGCGGCGCACGTTGTCGATGCCTGCTGTACCTTGTTCATCTCCGCAATCAACTCGACTGGCGCAACCGCGTAGCCCAGACGCCAGCCTGTCATCGCATAAGCTTTCGAAAAACCGTTGATGTAAATCGTGCGCTCAGCCGTATTTGGTAGCGACATCACGCTCACGTATTTTCCTTCGTACACCAAGCAATCGTAGATGTCATCGGATAAAACCCAAAGCTCGTGATCGATAGCAAGATCAATAATAGGCTGAAGATCTTTTTGTTGCATGACCGCGCCGGTTGGGTTGTTAGGATAGTTGAGCAAGATCATCCGCGTATTGTCGGTTAGCGCTTCTTGCACCTGTTCTACCTTCACCTTGAACTCATCAGATTGTTTACTCTCTATGAACACAGGTTTACCCCCAACTATTCGCACCATGGCTTCGTAAGTCCAACACGGGCTGGGAATTATCACTTCGTCTCCGGGGTCAAGCGTTGCGGCCAATGCACAGAAGATAGCGTGTTTCGCTCCCGGAGTAACTATCACGTTTTTCGCATCCGTGGAAATGCCCTTCGTGGCTAAGTGCTCCGCAATTGCTTCACGTAACTCGGGCAAGCCGACACTTGGCGTATATTTTGTCATCCCGCGCGCAAGGGCCTCCTCCGCGGCCCGTTTGATGTGGGCCGGCGTATCAAAATCTGGCTCGCCAACCTCCATGTGGACGATATCCTTTCCTTGGCGCTCGAGTTCCTTGGCGAGGTTCAAAACTTTAAACGTGCTCGAGGGAGGGACTTCTTTCATACGCTTGGCTGGCCTCAACCTCACACCCGCTAGCATTTTACGTGTACAATATTAAATCTACTTGGTTACATGCACTGGATAGACAGCGTCGCAAAGAGCTTGCTTAAACGGGGCAAAAAACACGTTATCGCCAGCGGAATCTCCGTTTCCGGCCACATCCACATCGGCCATTGCAATGATGTCTTCATAGCCGACGGGGTCCGAAGAGCGCTCGAGGAATTAGGGGGCGAAGGGGAGGCTTTTTGGTATGCCGACGATTTCGACCCCATGCGCCGAATACCTTGGCCGTTGAACGAGGGTGAGTTGGCTGAAAGATATAAGCAGTACCTGGGTGTGCCCTACATCGACATCCCCTCGCCCGACCCGAAGTACAAAAACTTCGTCGATTACTTCGCTCGCCCATTCATCGAATCACTCGACGATTTCGGAGTCGATGTGAAGGTTTACTCAGGTGCAGAGATTTATCGAAGTGGGAAGATGGCGGACCCAATCCGAATCGCCCTCGAGAAAGCCGACAAGATTCGCACGATCCTCAACCGATACCGTTCCAAACCATTGCCCGAGGACTGGTTGCCTTATGATGCATTGTGTGAGCGATGCGGCAAGCTTGCAACTACTCGATCGTACAGCTGGCACGATAACTACGTAAGTTATAGGTGCGAGGGCTCTGACTACGTTGCCGGCTGTGGTTATGAGGGGGAGGCCGATTTCACCAAAGGTCAAGGTAAACTGACTTGGCGGGTGGAGTGGCCCGCGCGCTGGAAGTTGTTCGGCGTCACCTGCGAGCCCTTTGGCAAAGATCATGCGGTCGTTGGTGGAAGCTACGATACGGGCAAATTGATCGCAAAACAAGTTTTCGAATGCAACGCCCCTTATCCCGTACCCTATGAATGGGTCAGCCTCAAGGGCATGCAGATGTCTTCTTCGAAGGGAATTGTGTTCACACTTCCCCAATGGCTCGAGATAGCCGAACCTGAGCTTCTGCGCTACTTCATCTTTAGGAGTAAACCTATGAAGGCCAAGGAGTTCGACCCAGGGCTAGCGCTGCTGGACCTTTACGATGAGTATGACCTCGTGGAGCAGGTTTACTTCGACATGGTGGAAGCGGGTGCCCGAAAGGAGGAACAATTCAAGCGCATCTACCATCTTTCCCAGCTTCACGAAACGTCAAAACGACCTGTGCAACGTGTACCGTTCAGGTTTGCCGCGGTGCTGAGCCAAGTTATGCGAGATGAAAAGCAGACAATCAACGTTTTAACTTCCAGAGGAATGTTAACGGACCCAAGCGAATTTGATATTAAACTAGCCCTCCGCCGCTTGAGTTGTGCGCAAAATTGGGTGCCAAAACATGCACCCGAGCGTTTGCGGTTCAAAGTTACTGAAACCCTGCCTGCCGAAGCTGTGCAGCGCCTCACCCAAAAACAGAAACAGGGTTTAACGCAGTTGGCCGCCGACATATCTTCGCGCGATTTCACTCCAGTCGAACTTCACAACCACATCTATGAACTTGCCCAGAAGGTCGGTTTAAAAGCACCCGAGTTGTTCAAAGCTATTTATCTGGTCTTGCTGGGTAAGGAGTCCGGCCCCCGAGCAGGCAACTTCATATCGGTTCTTGATAAGGAGTTCGTCATCTCGCGCCTTAAGGAAGCTGCTTTTTGAGTCGAACTTTCATCTCCGGATGGCTCTCCACCAACCGCTTGAAAACTTTCTCAAAGCTTTCATCCGGCAAAAGTGTGCGTTGGATGAAAATTCCGGTATGGCCTACATCCTCCCTACGGGTTAGGACTTGCACCCGCTCCCGAACGATCCCCAGGCTAACATTGACCCGCTTCGCCACCTCAGCTTCTCTACCAATAACTGGACTTTCGACGTGCCCCCGTGGTGTGGGCTCGATTAGCATCAGGCGCTTGTCGACACCCGGCACGCGAACCGCTTGCTTGACCTGCGCAAGGCTCGCCGCCCCCCCGAAATAATAGAACTCAGCCTCTAGCTGTTTTGGATTCACCAACGGGAAGGTAATCGAACGGTCTTCTTCGATGTAAATGTGCGCCTTCGGGAGCTGCCAAGGGGTTGCCACGACTATCTCCCGCTTCATCGGCTCGAGCTTGGCCTCGTGAAGGGCTAGCTCAATCTTGTAGGATGGCACGACGTAGGGGAGGAAAACATCTATATCGCTACCTTTGCCGATATCACCTCGGGCGACGCTCCCGTGGACGATTGGATTAAACCCTTGCTTCACTAAGGATTCCATCAATTCCAGCGCACGCGTTCGTAGACCCTTGAAAAGTTGCCAGCGCTCTTTGTTATACACCACTTCAGCCACATCGGCGGCATGAGCTGGTTTAACCATATCAAAGCCCTGCGCTACGGTCGCCTACCACGAAGGTTTTTCCTAAGAGTTGCGACAGAGTTTTGACTCGTTCAACGTTCAACTTTCCGATTTTGGGCGCGTTCGTATGCCAATCTTCGAGCGAGAGATTTATCGGCATCACCTCAAACTTTTATCCATCCATTTTAAATATTCGGGTGCCCCGCGCTCGATGGGAACCACCAAGATTTCGGGCACCTCATAACTGTGCAATTCTTTGATGCGCGGAATTAAGCGATCGAGTTTTTTGTTTGAGGTTTTTATCAAGAGTATAACCTCCCCCGCTCGCTCAAGCTTCCCGCGCCATCTGTAAGTTGAACTTACACATGGCAGAGCGCTCACGCAGGCTGCGAGCTTTTCCGCCACCAACTTCTCGCTGAGTCGCTTAGCCTCCGCGCGATTTTTCACCGTTGTCAACACTAGCGAAAACATGTGCCCCAACAATTGAGCTGAGCACAGAGGTTTAAACTTTGTCGGCGGTATAGACTACAGTGATTTAAATGATAGAATGGGTGCTACTCGCTATAGCTCTGCTTCTATTCTGGGGCTTCATAATCCTAGCGAAGCGCCGATATCATCTCGAAAAGCGGG